>DASWER010000264.1:0-10180 GCA_036394655.1 Burkholderiales bacterium | reverse complement strand
GGCAAAGGCGCTTCAAGCACTTTGACGTTTGCCGCCGGCTAAATGTCTCGGCGGCGCAACGGAAGGTGTTTTATTCCTCGGGCAGGACCGGGCGTACGCGGTGGCCCATCGCCCACATGACGTAGCCGGAGATGGCGTAGCTGAAGAACAGGAGGAAAAGCACCAGCGATGGACTCGAGGCGATGATCGAGAGCGCGATCACGCAGGCGAGGATCACCCACAGCGGCACGCGCTTCTTCCAGTTCACTTCCTTGAAGCTCCAGAAGGGCACGTTCGACACCATGGTGATGCCGGCGAATACCGCCATCGCCCAGGCGACGGCGCCAAGCCAGGTCGATTCGTCCGGGTCGAAGCCGAAGTCGGTCAGCACCCAGACCAGCCCTGCCATCACCGCGGCGCCCGAGGGGCTCGGCAGACCCTGAAAGTAGCGCTTGTCGACCACCGTGATGTTGGCGTTGAAGCGCGCGAGACGTATCCCGGTGCCCGCGCAATAGATGAAGGCGCCGATCCAGCCGAGCGTGCTCATGTCCTTCAGCGCCCAGGTATAGGCCACCAGCGCCGGCGCCGCGCCGAATGCGACCATGTCGGCGATCGAGTCGTACTGCGCGCCGAACTCGCTCTGCGTGTTGGTCCAGCGTGCGACGCGCCCGTCCATGCCGTCGAGCACCATGGCGACGAAGATCGCGATGCAACCGACCTCGAAGCGGCCGTTCATCGCCTGGACGATGGCGAAGAAGCCGGAGAACAGCACGCCGGTGGTGAAGAGGTTGGGCAGCAAATAGATGCCCCGCCGACGCAGGCCGCCGCCCAGCGGGGGCTTGGAGGGTGCGTCTACTTCGGGTTCGTAGTCGGGGGCGTCAGCCATGCGAGCACGCTCTCCGCGGCGTAGACCTTGTCGCCGAGCGCCGCTTTCACCTCGGCATCGAGCGGCAAGTAGACGTCGACGCGCGAGCCGAAGCGGATGAAGCCGAAGCGCTGGCCGCGCCGCAGCTCGGCGCCCGCGGCAACATAGCACAGGATGCGCCGCGCGATCAGGCCGGCCACCTGCACGCAGGTCACGTCGCGCCCGTCGCGCGTCTGCAGCCACAGCGCATTGCGCTCGTTCTCGAGCGACGCCTTGTCGAGCGCGGCGTTGACGAACGCGCCCGGAAAATACCAGCGCTCCTTCACCGTACCGTCGACCGGCGAGCGGTTGGAGTGCACGTTGAAGACATTCATGAACACGCTCACCTTGAGCGCATCGCGCTGCAGCCACGGATCGCGCGATTTGCTGATCTCGACGATGCGCCCGTCGGCCGGCGACACCACGGCGCGCGGATCGTCGGGCACCTCGCGCGGCGGGTCGCGGAAGAACTGGATGACGAAGAGCGCGGCGAGCCAGATCGGCACCGACCACCACCAGCCCAGGAACACTCCGATCAGCACGCCCGCGGCGACTGCGATGGCGACGAACAGCCAGCCCTCGCGGGCGATCAGCGGATGCGGATACGGCGGCTTCATGCGCTTACTTCTGGTCTTCCTTCAGGCGCTCGGACCCCTGCCCCTGCTGCTGCATCAGGTCATTGACCTTGTTCGAGACGCTGTCCACGGTCTTTTTCGGCTGCTGGCCGATGCGTCTCGCCGCTTCGGACTCGGGCACCTTGTCGCCGCACGCGGCGAGCACCAGTACTGCACCGATAAGGAATGCGCGCATGGCTAGTTCTTCGAGGTGTCGACCAGGCGGTTCTTGCGGATCCACGGCATCATCTCGCGCAGCCGCGCCCCGACTTTCTCGATCGGCAGCTCGGCGGTCATGCGACGCTGGCTGAGCAATCCCGGCGCGCCGGCGCGGTTCTCGAGCACGAAGTCCTTCGCGTACTCGCCGTTCTGGATACGGTGCAGCGCCTCGCGCATGCGCTTGCGCACGCCCTCGTCGATGATCTTCGGCCCGGTGACGTACTCGCCGTACTCGGCATTGTTCGAGATCGAGTAGTTCATGGTGCCGATGCCGCCTTCGTACATCAGGTCGACGATCAGTTTCAGCTCGTGCAGGCACTCGAAGTACGCCATCTCGGGCGCGTAGCCCGCGTCCACCAGCGTATCGAAGCCCGCCTTCACCAGCTCGACGGTGCCGCCGCAGAGCACCGTCTGCTCGCCGAAGAGGTCGGTCTCCGTTTCCTCCTTGAAATTGGTCTCGATGATGCCCGCCTTGCCGCCGCCGATCGCCGCCGCGTAGGACAGCGCGACGTCGCGCGCCTTCTTCGACGGGTTGCGGTGCACGGCGATCAGCATCGGCACGCCGCCGCCGCCCGCGTACGTGGAGCGCACGGTATGGCCGGGCGCCTTGGGCGCCACCATCCAGACATCCAGATCGGCGCGCGGCTGGATCAGGCCGTAGTGGATGTTGAAGCCGTGGGCGAAGGCGAGCGAGGCGCCTTTCTTGATGTTCGGCTCGATGGATTCCTTGTAGACCTGCGCATGGTGCTCGTCGGGCAGCAGCACCATCACGATGTCGGCGCCCTTGATCGCCTCGGCCAGCTCGGCGACCTTGATGCCGCTCTTCTTCGCCTTGTCCCACGAGGCGCCGCTCTTGCGCAGCGCCACGCTGACCTTCACGCCGGAGTCCTTCAGGTTCTGCGCGTGCGCATGACCCTGCGAGCCGTAGCCGATGATCGTGACCTTCTTGCCCTTGACGAGCGAAAGGTCGGCGTCCTTGTCGTAATAGACCTTCATTGCTTATCCCCCGAGAAAACTAAACGCGCAGAACGCGGTTGCCGCGGCCGATGCCGCTGGTGCCGGTGCGCACGGTTTCGATGATCGTGCCCTGGTCGAGCGCCTGGATGAAGGCGTCGAGCTTGCGCCCGTCGCCGGTGAGCTCGATGGTGTAGGTGTTGTCGGTGACGTCGATGATGCGGCCGCGGAAGATGTCGGCCATGCGCTTCATGTCTTCGCGCTCCTTCTGCCCGGCGCGGACTTTGATCAGCATCAGCTCGCGCTCGATGTGCTCGGCCTCCGAGAGGTCGACCACCTTCACCACGTCGATCAGCTTGTTCAGCTGCTTGGTGATCTGCTCGACCACGTCATCCGAACCCGAGGTGACGATGGTCATGCGCGACATCGAGGCGTCCTCGGTCGGCGCCACGGTGAGCGATTCGATGTTGTAGCCGCGGGCAGAGAACAGCCCCGAGATCCTGGAGAGGGCGCCCGCCTCGTTCTCCACGAGGATCGAGATGAGATGGCGCATCCGCAGTGCTTCTATAGCTCTTCGGAAAGGATCATTTCCGTGATCCCCTTGCCGCCCGGGATCATCGGATAGACGTTCTCCGTCTGGTCGGTGATGAAGTCGAGGAACACCAGCTCTTTTTTGTTGGCGAACGCCTCGCGCAGCGCCGGCTCGACGTCGGCCGGCTTCTCGATCTTCACGCCGCGGTGGCCGTAGCCCTCGGTGACTTTCACGAAGTCGGGCAGCGCGTCCATGTAGGACTCGGAATAGCGGTTGCCGTGGAAGAACTGCTGCCACTGGCGCACCATGCCCATGTACTTGTTGTTCAGGTTCACGATCTTGATGGGCAGGCGGTATTGCTTGCAGGTGGAGAGCTCCTGCAGGCACATCTGGATCGACGATTCGCCGGTGACGCACGCCACCGTGGCACCGGGATTGGCGAGCTGCACGCCCATCGCCGCGGGCAGGCCGAAGCCCATCGTGCCGAGGCCGCCGGAATTGATCCAGCGGCGCGGCTCGTTGAACTTGTAGAACTGCGCCGCCCACATCTGGTGCTGGCCGACGTCCGAAGTGACGAAGGCCTCGCCCTTGGTGATCTCGTAGAGCTTCTCCAGCACGAACTGCGGCTTGATGATCTTCGAGCTGCGGTCGTACTTGAGGCAGTCCTTCGCGCGCCACTCCTCGATCTGCTTCCACCAGGCCTTGCTGTCGGCGACTGGCGTGCCGCGCAGCAGCTTCAGCAGATCGTCGAGCACGTCGGGAATGTTGCCGACGATCGGCACGTCGACCTTCACCCGCTTCGAAATCGACGAAGGGTCGATGTCGATGTGGATGATCTTGCGCGGATTCTGCGCGAAATGCGCCGGATTGCCGATCACGCGATCGTCGAAGCGCGCACCGATCGCGAGCAGCACGTCGCAGTGCTGCATCGCCATGTTGGCTTCGTACGTGCCGTGCATGCCGAGCATGCCGAGGAACTGCTTGTCCGTGGCGGGATACGCGCCCAGGCCCATCAGCGTGTTGGTGCAGGGAAAGCCGGTGAGCTTTACCAGGTCTCTGAGCTGCTGCGACGAGTTCGACAGGATGACGCCGCCGCCGCTGTAGACCATCGGCCGCTCGGCCTCGAGCAGCAGCTGCGCTGCCTTCTTGATCTGGCCGGCATGGCCTTTGCGCACCGGGTTGTAGGAGCGCATCGTGATGCTCTCGGGATACTGGAACTCGCACACCGCGGCCGTCACATCCTTTGGAATATCGACCACCACCGGGCCGGGGCGGCCGGTGGCTGCGATGTGGAATGCCTTCTTCATCGCGGTGGCGAGGTCCTTCACGTCCTTCACCAGCATGTTGTGCTTCACGATCGGGCGCGTGATGCCCACCGTGTCGCATTCCTGGAAAGCGTCGAGACCGATGGCATGCGTCGGCACCTGGCCGGTGATCACGACCAGCGGGATCGAATCCATGTACGCCGTCGCGATGCCGGTCACGGCGTTGGTCACGCCGGGACCCGAGGTGACGAGGGCGACGCCCACTTTTTTAGACGAGCGCGAGTAGCCGTCCGCCGCGTGCACCGCGCCCTGCTCGTGGCGCACCAGCACGTGCTTGACCTTGTCCTGCTTGAAGAGCTCGTCGTAGATGAACAGCACCGCGCCGCCGGGATAGCCGAAAACGTATTCCACCGCCTCCTCCTGGAGACAGCGAACGACGATCTCGGCACCCGAGAGAGTGCTGGTCTTGACTCGGTCCATGGCGTGCGAAAAGCCTTAGAAACCATGATGGTAACATCGCGCGAACAATACCGCCCCGGCAGAGGGTCATCTGGCATCGCGTAGCGAGCTTTCGGCGTTTCTGGAGGGCGTCGAGCGTCGCGCTTTCAAGCAGGCCGTCTTCGCCGTGCGCGACGAGCAGGCGGCGCTCGACATCGTGCAGGACGCGATGCTGCGGCTCTCGGAAAAATACGGCAACCGGCCGGCGACCGAGCTGCCGTCGCTGTTCCACCGCATCATGCAGAACGCGATCCGCGACTACTACCGGCGCCAGAAAGTCCGCTCGCTCTGGACCACGCTGCTTTCGTCGCTCACCCCCGGTCGCGGTGAAGACGAGGATCAGGATCCGCTGGAAACCTACGAGCCCCCCGGCGGGCATGACGCCAGCGCGGCCCCGGGCGCGCGCCTGGAGCAGGCTCAAGTGCTTGAAATTATTGAGCAAGAACTCCAGCGCTTACCGCCGCGTCAACGTGAAGCTTTCATCATGCGTTACTGGGAGGACATGGACGTCGCTGAGACGGCGCGCATCATGGGTTGCTCGGAAGGCAGCGTTAAAACGCACTGCTCCCGGGCGACGCATGCATTGGCCGTTGCACTGAAGGCGCGCGGAGTTACCCTATGAGGGACGTCCTGAAAAAGCCATGAACGAACCGCAATTCGCAAGCCGTATCCGGCAAATTCTCAACCAGGGGCTGCACGTCAACGCCACCACCGCGCAGAAGCTTCGCGCGGCGCGCGAGCTCGCGCTTTCGCGTCAGCGCCCCGAGCCTACGCCGGTGCTCGCCTGGGCCGACAACGCCTTCGGCAACGGCGACGGCTGGACGGGCCGCGGTTGGGAAACTTGGGCGCGCGTATTGCTGCCGGCGCTCGCGCTGGTCATCGCCGCTTTCGGCATCTACCGCTGGCAGGAAAACCAGCGGCTGGCGGAAGTCGTGGAAATCGATACGCAGCTCCTCAGCGACGACCTGCCGATCGATGCTTATCTCGATCGCGGGTTCCAGAACTGGCTGAAACGACAAACCGCGGAGCAGTGATGCTGCGCGCCCTGTTAGCCGTGCTGTCCCTGTGCATTGCCGCCGGGACGGCAGCCCAACCCCAGACCGAGCCCACCGCCAAGAAGTCCGCCGCCTCGCCCGCCGCCGCGAAACCCGCCGGCAAGGCGCCGCGCGCGATCCCGGGCGGGCGGCCGGCATGGGCCGAGCTCACCGCCGAGCAGCAGCAGACGTTAGCGCCGCTCAAAGCCGACTGGGAGACGCTCGAGCCGGAGCGTCGCCAGAAATGGATCGGCATCGCCAAGCGCTATCCGCGCATGAAGGCGCAGGAGCAGGAGCGCGTGCAGCGGCGCATGCAGGCCTGGGCCAAGCTCACGCCCGATCAGCGCCGCCAGGCGCGCGAGAACTACAAGCGCCTCGCCAAAGAGCCGCGCGACGAGCGCCACAAGGACCTGCGCGAGGAATGGGCCGAATACCAGGCGCTTTCGCCGCACGAGCGCCAGAGCCTCGCTCCGCCACCCTCGATCGACCCGCGCCGCCAGAAACAGCACTAGCGTGACGCCGAGCCTGGCGCGGCGCTTCGCCAGCATGGTTTACGAAGCGCTGCTGATCTTCGCCGTCGCCTTCTTCGCCGCGTGGCTGTTCTTCTTCGCGAGCGGCGGCCGCGATGCCACCCGCGGCCTGGTGCGTACCGAGCTGCAGCTCTTCATCGTCATCGTGCTCGCGGCCTACTTCCTGTGGTGCTGGCTGCGCGGCGGACAGACGCTCGCGATGCGCGCATGGCGCATCCGGCTGGTCGATGTCACCCCGAGGCGGGCGGTACTGCGCTTTGTACTGGCGCTAGCGCTACTGCCGGTGTCAATCCTCTGGGCGCTGGTCGATCGCGATCGTCAGTTCCTGCACGACCGGCTGGCAGGAACGCGACTGATTAATACGGGGGATCAAAAGGGGGCGGGTTAGCCCCCTTTTCCTATCTGCGCTCGACCCACCACATCATGAGCATCGCGGAAGCGAGAAACGCGGTGCTCGGCACCGCGGCCGCGGCGAGCGGCGGCCAGTTCTGCAACAGTCCGATGTGCGAGAACAGGCTGTTCAGCAGGTGGAAGAAGATGCCGAGCATGATGCCGAGGAACACCTTGACGCCGACCATGCCGGCGCGCGCCTGCATGTAGGCGAAGGGCAGCGCGAGCGCCATCATCACGAGAGTGGCGAGCGGATAGAAGAGCTTCTTCCAGAACGCGATCTCGTAGCGCTCGGTCTTCTGGCGATTGGATTCCAGGTGCTGGGTGTACTTGTGCAGCGCCCAGGCCGACATGCGCTCGGGCTTGACGATGAGCGCGTTGAGCAGATCGGGCGACACCGCGGAGTGCCACTCGGCCTCCTTCTCCCGCACCGTGCGCGGCTCGGGATAGAAAACGGTCGCCACCACGTCGTGCAGCTGCCAGACGCCCTTGGCGCCGTACTCCGCGCGCTCGGCGAGCGTGATCTTGCGCAGGCGGTACGAGCTGTCGAACTCGAAGATGCGCAGGCCCTGCAGCACTTTCGGGTCGCGCGCCTCGCGCACGTTGATGAACGAGCCCTCGTCCTTGAACCACAGCCCCGACTGCAGGTCCTGGCCGATCATCGAGGACAGCGCGCGGATCTTGGTCTGCTGCGCTTTCTCGTCAGAGGCCGGCGCGATCCATTCGCCGAGCAGGAAGGTGAGGATGACGAACGCCATGCCGATTTTCAGCAGCACCGCCGCGGCGCGCGCCGGCGACAGGCCTGAGCCGCGCATCACGGTGTACTCGGAATTGCTGGCGAGATGCGCCAGCACGTACAGCGTGCCGATCAGCACCACGATGGGAAAGAGCTCGTAGGCGTGCGCCGGCGCCTGCAGCAGCACGAAGCTGAACACCTGGCGCAGGTCGTACTCGCCCTTGCCCAGGTCGCCGAGCTCGCCGATCAGATCGAAGAAGGCGAACAGCGCAAGGAAGCCGAGCAGCACGAAGCCGGTCGCGCCGTAGATCTGCCGCGCGAGATAGCGCTCGAGGGTGCGCGGCCGGATGGCCACGGCTACTTGCCTCTCATTTTCCGAGCCTCAGTTTGATGAGCTGCATGCGCTGCGCGAAGAGTACAACCAGGAGCAGCACCATTCCGGCGTGCACCAGCCACACGCCCATCGAGAAGTCGAGCCGGCCTTGTGCAACGCGCGCCTGGCTCACGGAGAGCAGATTCGAATACACCATGTAGGTCAGCAGCGCGAATAGCAGGTTCGCCGAGCGGCCGGCACGCGGGTTGACGAAGCTCATCGGGATTGCAAGCAGCACCAGCACCAGCGCCGACACCGGGATGCCGACGCGCCACAGCAGCTCGGCGAGATTGGCAGGGGTCGGGCTGCCAAGCAGCGCCAAGGTGGGCAGGTTCTTCTGCGTGCGCTCGGGCTCGGTGTTCTCACGCGTCTCGATGCGCGCGGCGTAGCGGTCGAACTCGGTGATGCGGTACTGCTCGTCGCCCGGCGAGCCCTCATAGCGCCGGCCCTGCTCGAGCACGATGAAGCGATCGCCGTTGGGCGCGGTCTCGGTACGGCCGGTGCGGCTCATGCTGACCCCGCCCTTGCCCTGCTGCGTCGAGGACAGGAACACGTTCTGCACCTGGTTCGACTCGCCCGACACCGACTCGACGAAGAACACGCGCTCCTTGTTCGAGGTCTCGCCGAACACGCCGGGGGTGACGCGCGTGACGTCGTCGCGCGATTCGAGCTTGCTGGCGTACTGCGCGCCCATCTGCGCCGCCCACGGCGAGATGAAGAGCGAAAGCGCGCCGATCACCGCGATCTGCGGCAGCGCGAACAGCATGACCGGCCTGAGCCACGCGGTGAGCGGCAGTCCGCAGGTGAACCAGATCACCATCTCCGAATCGCGCCAGCCGCGCGTCAGCGTCAGCAACACCGAAATGAACATGGTGAGCGACAGTAGCACCGGCAGCGCGCCGAGCGCGAAGAAACCGAGGAACGCGATCACCGCGTCGCTCGGGATCGAGCCGCCCGCCGCCTTGCCGAGCAGACGAATCAATTGCGTGGTGAGCGCGATCGCGAACAGCGCCATGAACACGGCGCCGGCGAGACCGGCGAATTCCCTGAGCAGCGCGCGGTGGAAGATCATGCGATACTTTCGCTATGGAATTTAGCATAAAGACGCTCTCGCCCGAGACGGCGAAGACGGGCTGCGTCGTGCTCGGTGTTTATTCCGAAAAAGAACTCACGCCATCGGCGCGCCGCGTCGACCAGCGCTCGCGCGGCGGCCTGCGCGCGGCGCTGGCCGATCTCTCCGGCAAGCTCGGCTCGACGCTGCTGCTGCGCGCGCTGCCGAACGTCGCGGCCGAACGCGTGCTGCTGGTCGGCCTGGGCGCAAAAAAGGAATTCGGCGAAGCGGCGTATCGCGACGCGGTGCGCGCGGCGGCGAATGCGCTGCGCGAGCTCGGCGCGAAAGACGCGGCGCTCTATCTCGTCGACCTCAAGGTAGGTTCGCAACCGGTCAGCTGGAACCTGCGCCAGGCGGTGCTCGGCGTGCGCGAGGCGTTCTACCGCTTCGACCAGCTGAAGTCGCAGAAAAAGAATCCCGAGCCGAGCCTCGCCAGGATCACGCTGCCGCTGCCGCCGGCGGCCGCGCTGGAGCAGGCGCTGCGCGAAGCGCAGGCGACCGCCGACGGCACCGACCTCGCACGCACGCTCGGCAACCTGCCGTCCAACATCTGCACGCCGACCTATCTCGCCGAGCAGGCACGCAAGCTCGCGCGCGAGTTCAAGCTCGAGGTCGAGGTGCTCGAGCGCAAGGACATGGAAAAGCTCGGCATGGGCGCCCTCCTCGCGGTCACCGGCGCCTCGCACCAGCCGCCGAAGCTGATCGTGCTGCGCTATAGCGGCGGCGCCAAGTCGGCCAAGCCGATCGCCCTGGTCGGCAAGGGCATCACCTTCGACACCGGCGGCATCTCGATCAAGCCCGCCGGCGAGATGGACGAGATGAAGTTCGACATGTCGGGCGCGGGCAGCGTGCTCGGCACGATCCGCGCGCTCGCCGGTATGAAGGCGCCGGTCAACGTCGTCGGCGTGATCCCGACCTGCGAGAACATGCCGGGCGGCCACGCGGTGAAGCCGGGCGACGTGGTGACCACGCTCTCCGGGCAGACGGTGGAAATTCTCAACACGGACGCCGAAGGCCGGCTGATCCTGTGCGACGCCCTCG
>DASWER010000263.1:0-8250 GCA_036394655.1 Burkholderiales bacterium | reverse complement strand
GACCAAGGCCGGAGTGAGGGTGGGAAGCAACCGCCTGCGGCCGACGTCGGATGCCACCACGGTGCGCGCGCCGAACGGCAAGGCGTCGGTGCTGAACGGGCCGTTCGCCGAGACCAAGGAGCAGCTCGCCGGCTATTACCTTCTCGAGGCGCCCGACCTTGACGTGGCGCTGTCGTGGGCCAAGCGCTGCCCCGGCGCGACGTACGGCTCGATCGAGGTGCGCCCCGTCTGGGCGTAGCGGATACCGCGGAGGCCGTAGCCCGGTGCAGTTACGGCAAGCTGGTGGCGATGCTCGCGGCACGCACGCGCGACGTCGCGGGCGCCGAGGACGCGCTGTCCGAGGCATTCGCCGCCGCGCTCGCCGACTGGCCCGCGAGCGGCGTGCCGCGCGCGCCCGAGGCGTGGCTGCTGACCGTTGCGCGGCGCAAGCTCATCGACGCCGCACGGCGCCGGCGCACCAGCGACGATGCTGTCGATGTCATCGAATTGCTGGCTGAGGCGCAACCCGAAGCGGAGATTCCCGACGAGCGCCTGCGCCTGATGTTCGCCTGCGCGCACCCGGCGATCGACGAGGGCGTGCGTGCGCCGCTCATCCTGCAGGTGGTGCTTGGCTTCGACGCCGCGGCGATCGCCTCGGCGTTCCTCGTGGCGCCCGCGACGATGGGCCAGCGCCTGGTGCGCGCGAAGAGCCGCATCCGCCAGGCGGGCATTCCGTTCAGCGTACCGGGACGCGACGAGCTGGCCGAGCGGCTGGACGCGGTGCTGGAAGCGATCTACGCCATCTTCGCTGAAGGCTGGTCCGATCCCGCGGGCACCCAGGTGCAGACGCGGGGCTTGGCGGAGGAAGCCATCTGGCTCGGCCGCCTGGTGGCCTCGCTCATGCCGCAGGAGCCCGAAGTGCTGGGCCTGCTCGCGCTGATGCTGCATGCCGAAGCGCGGCGCGTCGCGCGCCGCGATGCCGCGGGCGAGTTCGTGCCGCTCGGCGAGCAGGATCCGCAGCGCTGGGACGGCGCGCTGATCGCCGAAGCCGAGACGCTGCTCCTTGCCGCGAGCCGCATGAATGCGCCGGGACGCTTCCAGCTCGAAGCCGCGGTGCAGTCAGCGCACGCCGCGCGCCGTAGTACCGGGCGCACCGACTGGATGGCGATCGTCGCGCTCTACGACGCGCTGATCGCTGTGACCGGTTCAATAGTGGTGGCGATCAATCGCGCGGTTGCACTCGCCGAGCTGGAGGGACCGGCAGCGGGCATGGCGCTACTCGATACCCTACAGAGCGATCGGCGCCTCGCGGAATATCAGCCGTACTGGGCCGCGCGGGCGGAATTGCTGGCGCGGTTGGAAAGTTCCGGGGCGGCTCGCGAAGCCTACACGCGCGCTATCGGCCTCGAAGCGGATCCGGCAGTGCGGCGCTTTCTACAGCGCCGGCTCGCCGCGCTTGGATAGGACTGCTACTGCCGCTTCGGCGGCAGCGTCTTCACGTAACGCTCGGCAAAGCCAAGCCAGCTTTTCAGCGCGCGTGTGTCGCACAGCTCGGGATCGACCCAGACGAAACCCGGCTTGCGCGCGCCGCTGAAGGAGCGCGTCGTCGCTCCCGGCCGCGCCAGCGCCTCGGCGTCCTGCTCCTTGCCGACGCGGAACATGAAGCCCGGTTTCGCGGTGCCGCACAGCATGTGTCCGCGCAGGAGAAAGCAGATGCCGCCCATCATCTTCTTCTCGCTCACGCCGGCATTGCCGGCAAGCGCCTTGCGCATGCGCTCGGCGAGCGCCATGGTGTCGTGCTTTCCAGTCATCTTCATCGCTGGCGCGAGCATAGCGCGGGTCAGCGCCGCGTGCCGCGCCGGCGCTCGCGCAAGTGCATGATTCCCGTCCAGATGAACATGAGCAGCGCTACGGCGAACATGATCGGCACCAGCGCGCCTTTCACGGTCATGGCCAGGATGCCCGCGATAATCGCGATGATCAGGAAAAAGATGGCAACGGTCAGCAGCATGGCGGTCTCCTCGCGGCGACATCCCGCGTAGGAGGTCTTGCACTATGCGTGCCTGAACGAATTAAAAAAAAGGCCGAAGGATTGCCCTTCGGCCTATCAAGTTGCAACGCTTAACGATCTCATCGGATCTTCACCAGATCCTTCAGCACTGCGTCGAGGCCACCGAACACCGAGATCTTGTCGATCTTCTCGGTGACCTTCTCCAGAGTCTCCAGCTCCTTCAGCCGCAGCGCGGTCGGGTTGTCTTCCATCACCCGCGCGGTGTTCAGCAGCGAGCGGGTTGCCGAGGTTTCCTCGCGGCGCCGGATGACGTTGGCGAGCGCGGCCTTCTCGGCCTCCACCACCTTCGCCAGGATCGCCTTCATTTCACCCGGCAGGATGATGTCCTTCACGCCGACCGAGTCGACTTCCAGGCCGAAGCCCTGCACGCGGCGCGCAATGTGCTCCGCGACCACCTGGTCGATGAGGCTCTTGTTCTCGAGCAGCTCGTCCAGGGTGCGGGTGCCCACCGCGGCACGCAGGCCGAACTGGAGCTCCTTGTACAGGTAGTCCACCGGCTTCGCCTGCTTGCCGAACGCCACCAGCACGTCGGTGATGCGGTAGCCCGCGTTCAGGTTCACGCGCAGCGGGACCTTGTCCTTGGTCAGGATTTCCTGACCCGCCACTTCGACCGCCTGCAGCCGCAGATCCACGAACTCGACGCGCAGGTCGCGCCCGAAGCGCCAGAACGCGGTGACGCCTGGCTCGAGCACGGCGTGCAGCTTGCCGTCGACATACAGCACGCCGACGTTGAACTGCGGCACCTGTACACCGTAGACGTCCGCGCCGGTCACCTTCGCCTTGAAGCCGGTCGCGCCAAGAGCAATCAGCTGCGGCACGAGCTTCGCGTCGACGGTGAAATCGGTCGCGATGTCGATGCGCTCGAACGCGAGCTCGATGTAGCCCTTCCAGTACAGGCGCCGGGTGTTCGGCGCCAGCACCTCGGCCAGCACGCCGTTCTCGTAGCGCAGGCCGGTCTCGGCCGGGCCGAGCTCGATCACCTGGAACTCGCGCGCCACGGCCTCCGGCTCCGCCTTCACCAGGAAGTCGGCCAGCCGGTGCTCGAACCGGGTGTTCGCCAGGGCGAACTTCTCCACGGCCAGACGGCGCAGCGGGTCGAAGCGGAAGTGCTCGCCCGGGCGCAGGATCTCGACGAAGTCGCCGCGGTTGAACAGCAGCGCGCGCTCGTCCTTCTTCACGTGGAACTTCCGAAACACAAACATTTTGTTGCCTCCTTTTTTCTTCCACTGCGTTAAAAAAATCGGGACTCCGGCCTCCCGAGCACCCGACGGGCGCCGCCGCACTCGCGAGGGAACGCGGCCGCGCCGCGCCGAGCATTCCCACCGTTGCTGTCTGGTGGCATTAGCCAAGCGCTGGCTGTTGCCGCTTCGCCCGCGCGCGCCGCACGGCGCTCTCGGTCTGGAACCCGGTGCGTGAAGCACGCTGCTCTGCACATCACGCTGAAGCCGGCCCCGGTACTGCGTTACAACGACTAACGTTGGAGCGGGAGTCGAACCCGCGACAGTCGGTTTCTAAGGCCGATGCTCTTACCTTCTGAGCTATCCAGATGGTGGCGAGTGTGGGATTCGAACCCACGACCTCCGCCTTATGAGAGCGTTGCTCTACCGCCGAGCTAACTCGCCCAACATTCATCGCTCCCGCGCCGCGGTACACGCCACGCCGATGTTTCAGGCAAGCGCGCCAGGGAGGACTCACGAGCCTCGCCCGCTGCGATCGCGTTCACGAAGAATTCTTTCGACTGCGAATGTGGCAAAGCTTTGGGGTGATCTGCCGGACTCGCACCGGCACTCGCGGATTCACATTCCGCTGTGCTGCTGTTACACCAAGATCGCCATAATTCTTCAGCGCTTCGGCCGCGTTGCGCCCGCGAGGCGCCATCGCGCGCCGCGACCATGCTCCCGTCGACCCTCACACCAATTACGGGAGAAAGCCATGCTCGCCAATGTTTTCAAATCCTCGTTGATCGCCGCCGCGATCGCCGCCGGCTATGCGCACGCGCAAATTGGCGACCATCGCGACGGTTACCTTGTCTCCGGCACGCAGGAGCCGGTGCGCAGCGTCTACGGCGATTGCTGGCGCACCGGCTACTGGACCGAAGAGCGGGCGTCGCAGGAATGCGATCCGCAGCTCGTCGCGCAGGCGTCGCCCGCCGCGAAACCGGCCGCGATAGCAACGCCGCTGGTGGCTCATACCACCGAGATCCTGTTCAGCGCGGAGGTACTGTTCCCCTTCAACGATGACCGGTTGAGCGGCGACGCGCTCAAGCGCCTCGACGGTTTGGCGCAGAAGATGGTGTCCATGGACATCGAGAAAGTCACCGCCGTCGCGCACGCCGACAGCTTCGGCTCAGCCGATTACAACCAGCTGCTCTCCGCGCGCCGCCTATGGGCCGTGCGCGATTACTTTGCCGCCAAAGGCGTCACCGAAGAGCAGTTCTTGCTCGAAGCGAAAGGCGATCGCGAGCGCGTGTCTCCCATGGCCTGTGATGCCCTCGGCATGGAAAACGGGTCGAAGTCGAAGCGCATTGCCTGCCTGCAATCCGACCGGCGCGTCAAAGTCGAGATCATCGGCAGGCCGAAGCGCATCGATTGAGCCCGGCCGGGGGCGAACCCGGAGCTCTCGCGCGAGTTTGGAAAATGAGAAAGATGTTGGTACCGGCCCGTGGTCTCAAACCACGCACCTCCCGCTTATCGAGCGGGCGCTCTATCCGATGAGCTAGGCCGGTAGTGGAGGGGGCGGCTGGAGTTGAACCAGCGACATTCGGCTTCAGAGGCCGGCGTTCTTCCGCTGAACTACGCCCCGGCTGTAGTGGTGCCTCCCCTCCGTTTCGAGCGGAGCTCTCCGGACTTTCAAACCGGCGCTGTCACCAGATCAGCTTGAGAAGCGGTGCTGGTACTCGGTGATGGGGTCGAGCCATCGGCCTCCTGTTTGTAAGACAGGCGCTCTTCCGACTGAGCTAACCGAGCGTCACGCCAACTGGTCGGCGCGGCAGGAGTTGAACCTGCAACCTTCTGATTAAGAGTCAGCTACTCTCGCCAGTTGAGTTACGCGCCGGAAACAAAATGGGTCAAACTGCGGCGGCGCCGGCGGGAATTGAACCCGCGGCCTGTCGCTCGACAAGCGACCGCTCTGTTTCAACTGAGCTACGGCACCGTGATTGGCACCTCCGGAAGGAATCGAACCCTCGGTCTTGACGTTCGTAGCGTCGTGCTCGTCCGCTGAGCTACGGAGGTATGTTGGTCTCGCCGGCAGGATTCGAACCTGCGGTCCCGTCGTCCCGAACGACGCGCGCTGGCCGGCTGCGCTACAGCGAGCGAAATATTGGCGTTCCCGGCCGGAGTTGAACCGGCATTGGCGGCTTGAAAGACCGCCGTCCTCACCATTAGACGACGGGAACCCGCCGCCCCGCCGCACGACCGGCGAGCATGAAGAGCTCGCTTCGGCGCGGCGGGGCGTCTTTGCCACATCCAAGTTGTAAAAGAGCGGCGCGAGCGCATTCGCTCGCGCAAACAATTCTGGTACCCCACCCGGGATTCGAACCCGGAGAGAACATGCTTCTGAGGCATGCGCGTATTCCGATTCCGCCAGCGGGGCGTACAAAAACAAAAAGCCCGGGGACCTTACGGCGCACCCGGGCTCGGAATGGATCTGAGCGATCGAATCGCTAACAGATCTCCTTCGCTTCGGATGCGCGCGAGCGGTCCTCGCCAATCGCGATCGCGTTGCACGGGCGCTGCGCGCCCGGGTACGTCTCAGCCATGTCGTCTAAATGTCGTGTCATATTGGTTCTCCTTAACGCCGTGCTTGCAGCGGCGTTGACGCGCCGGAAACAAAAAGCCCGGAGCGCTCGCGCGGTCCGGGCTTCGGATGGGCGCAAAGCGCTTACGCGGTGGTCGTCTCCTGCTGCGCGTCTCCAAAAAGCTGTTTCATTTGCTCCATCCAATGTGCAAGTGGGCGCGCATTCTGCTCATCTCACCGGCGCAAGTCAAGAGTCATGTGTAGCCCGACCGGCGCCATGGTGAAGGCCATTTGCTCGCGCGGCTCGGCGCCGTCCGCGGTGCCGACGCTCTCGAGCTCGAAGCTCGCAAGCAGCATCGCGATCACCATCTTCATCTCCAGCATCGCGAGGTAGCGCCCCGGACACAGGCGCGGGCCGGCGCCAAAGGGCATCGCGACGCGCTTCGCCGAGGTGGCGCTCTTCGCCGCGGGATCGAGCCAGCGTGCCGGGTCGAACGTCTTTGCGTCCGGGAAGTGTTTCTCGTCGGTTGCCCCCGGGCGCATCAGGCAGATGATCACCTGCCGCGCCGGGATCTCGATGCCGGCGACCACGCTCGCGCGGCCCGCCTCGATGATCAGCAGCGGCGCCACCGGCCGCAGGCGCATGGTCTCGTTGGCGCAGGCCTCGACAAACGGCAGCTGCGCCAGCTGCTCATACTGCGACGGGAACGGCTCGCTGCCGAGAACGGCGCGCACTTCATCGCGTGCGCGCGCCAGCGCCTGCGGATTGCGACCGAGGAGGTAAATCATCCACGCCAGCGTATTGGCGGTGGTGTCTTCGCCGGCGAGCAGCATGGTGAGCACGTTGCCCGCGACGTTGGCATCGTCGAGGCCGCTGCCCTCGGCGTCGCGCGCGGCGATCATCGCCTCGATCAGGTTGCTCGGATCTGCACGCAGCGACGGATTCGCCGCCACGCGGCTGCGCGCGGTGGCGATGAAGCCGTTGACCGCGCGGTGCAGCTCGACCAGATGCCGCGCGAGCGCGCGGTCGGCCGGCAGCTTGAGAAAACGCCAGTAGCGAAACGGCGCCAGCAGCCGCCGGAACAGCGCCGGCAACACCTTGTCGAGGTGCTGCTGGATCACCTCGTCGTCCGACTCGATGGTGTTGATGTCGGCGCCGAACGCGAGCCCGGCGGTGACGTCGACGGTGTAGCGCATCAGGTCCGCCTGCAGGTCGATCGCGCTGCCGGCCCCGACCCGGGCCTCGGCCGCGCGCCGCCAGCGCCCGGCAAAGCGCTGCGTCACGCGCACCAGCGCCGGGAAATACGTCTTGATGTGCTTCGGATCGAGGCCCGCCATCACCATCGGCCGCTGCCGGCGCCACTCCTCGCCGTTGGCGGTGAACACGCCGTCGAAGCCCATCTCGCGAGCGATCGACGCAAGGCGCGAGGTGCGCAGGAAACCGTCGGGCCGGTCGCGCAGCATCGTCGCGATCGCCTCCGGGTCGGAGACCACCAGCACCTCGCGGTTGACGTTGCGGAAGCGGTAGTAATCGCCATAGGTGCGCCGCCACTGCTCGAGCGTGAGATGGAACCGGTCGCGCTCGAGCTGCAGCAGATTGCCGATGAGCGGCAGCCCGCGCGGGGCGGGCAGATCGCGCAGACGGCGTGGCGTGGAATTCGGGGTCATCGGTTCGTCATTATTCACCAGCGCCTTGCCATCGCGTGCGCATCGGCGCGCCGTTCTCCTGCGCTCCCATTACGCAATCCAACTGCGGAGGGGAAGATGCTGCAAGGCTTCAGGGAGTTCTTACGCGCCGTCGGCGCCGGGCTCGGCCGTTTCGCGCTAGGCATTGCGGCCGCGGCCTTCGGGGCGCGCGTGTTCATTGTGCTGGTCATCGCGTTCGCCGCGGCGGGCTACGCGATCTACCGCCATCCGCCGCTGAAGAGCGTCGCGCGCGGCGAGCTCGGCATCCGCGTCAACCGGCTGACGGGCGAAGTCGAAGAAACGCGCGACGCCAGCGTGCTGGTCCTGCCCGGGCTGCACGAGCTGCGCGTGTTCTCGGTGCGCGACCGCGTCTACCGGGCAGCCGACAGCGCGCGCGCGGACGGCGCCGCGCCGTTCCAGTCGGTGGAGGGGTTGTCGCTCGGCGTCGACGTCTCGGTGCGCTACGCGCTCGACGTGACGCGGCTGCGCGCGGTATGGAACAACCTGCCCGAGAACCTCGACGCCGATCTGGTGCAGCCCGCGGTGGCGGGCGTCATGTACAAAGTGTTCGCGCGCTACACGGTGCGCGAGATCTTCTCGACCAAGCGCGCCGAGATCCGCGAGTCGATCGAGGCCGAGCTGCGCGCCAAGCTGGCCGCCGACGGCGTCGCGCTGCGCGACGTGCTGATCGGCAAGGTCGACCTGCCGTCCGACTACCGCCGCGGCATGGAGTCGCTGCTCGCCGAGGAGCTCGCCTCCGAGAAGATGCGCTACAC
>DASWER010000262.1:0-6200 GCA_036394655.1 Burkholderiales bacterium | reverse complement strand
GAAGATCTCGTTCGCGCGCACGCCGAAGATCTGCCCGCTCACCTCCTGCGCGGCGTCGGAGGCCAAATACACTGCCAGCGGCGCAATCTTTCCCGTCTGCATGCTCTTCAGCTTCTCGACCCGCGCCTGCTGATCCGGTGTCTCGGTCGGAATCGAGCCGATCATGCGGCTCCAGGCGAAGGGCGCGATGCAATTGGAGCGCACGCGGTACTTCGCCATATCCAGCGCAATCGACTTGGACAGCCCGACGATGCCCAGCTTGGCGGCCGCATAGTTCGCCTGTCCGAGATTGCCGACCAGCCCCGACGTTGAGGTCATATGGATATACGCGCCGGACGCCTGCGCCTTGAAGTGCGGCGCCGCCGCGCGCGCGACGTAGAACGAGCCGTTGAGGTGCACGTCGATCACCGCGCGCCATTCCTCGACCGACATGTTGAAGAAGAAGCGGTCGCGCAGGATGCCGGCGTTGTTCACCACCGCGTCGATACGCCCGAAATTGTCGAGCGCCGCCTGCACGATGCGATTGGCCGAGGTCCAGTCGGCCACACTGTCGCTGCTGGCGGCCGCGGTGCCGCCGGTGGCGCGAATTTCCTCGACCACTCGCTCGGCCGGCCCGGTGTTCGTGCCTTCGCCCTTGACCGAGGTGCCGAGGTCGTTGACCAGTACTTTGGCGCCGGCCGCGGCCATGGCGAGCGCGAAGTCGCGTCCGATGCCGCCACCGGCGCCGGTGACGAGCACCACCTTGCCTTTGAGCATCAGTCCCTGAAGCCGGGGTAACGCCGCTCGACCAGGCGCAAGAGGCCCCCCCATTCAAGCTCGCCGATGTGGCGGCGCTGGCCGGGCTTGTAGCGCTCGTTGGTCTTCAGTACGGTCTCCTGCGCGGGCAGCGTGCATTCCGTCTGCATGGCGAAGACCTGCGCCTGGCACGCGCGTTCGAGCCAGTAGATGGTGATAAATGCTTCCGGGATCGTGGCGCCGACCGCCAGCAGGCCGTGGTTGCGCAAGAACATCGCGACATGGCTGCCGAGATCGGAGACCAGGCGCTTCTGCTCGTCGAGATCCACCGCCGGGCCTTCGTAGTCGTGATAGCCGACGCCGGCGAAGAACATCGAGTTCTGCGTGAGCGGCAGCAGGCCGCATTTCATCGCCGACACCGCCATGCCGGCCGGCGTATGTGTGTGGATCACGCACGCGACATCGGGCCGCCCGCGGTGCACCGCGCTGTGAATGACGAAGCCGGCATGATTGATGCCGTAGCCGGTGCCCGAGTCCTGCACCACTCTTCCCTCGAAATCGATCTTCACCAGGCTCGACGCGGTGATCTCATCGTAGGTCATGCCGTAGGCGTTGATCAGGAAGTGGCCTTCCTCGCCCGGCACGCGGGCCGAGATGTGGTTGTAGACCAGGTCGTCCATGCCGTAGTGATGCACCAGGCGGTAGCACGCCGCGAGGTCGATGCGCGTCGCCCATTCCTCGCGCGAAACACGTTCGCGCATCGACGACACCTTCAGCTGGGAGAGATCGCTCATGGCCGTATTATGCCTTTGCGATGCTCGGCTCCGCCCTCAATCCCGCGTCGGTCGCGATCATCGGTGCGTCCGACAACCCGCACAAAGTGGGCGGCCGGCCGATCCTGTATCTCAAGCGCTACGGCTACCGCGGCGCGATCTACCCGATCAATCCGGCACGCAGCACCGTCCAGGGCCTGCGCGCATTTGCGAGCATCGCGGAAACTCCGGCGGCGCCGGAGCTCGCGATCGTGGCGATTGCGGGAGATGACGCGGTGGCCGCAGTCGAAGCCTGCGCCGCGCGCGGCGTGAAAGTCGCTGTGGTGATGACCTCCGGCTTCGGCGAGACCGGCGCAGAGGGTCTTGCAAAACAAAAGCAGATGGTAGAAGCGGCGCGCACGGCAGGCATGCGACTCATCGGGCCGAACTGTCAGGGCCTGGCGAACTTCGCCACCGGGCTGGTGGCGAATTTCTCGACCATCTTCCACGAGCTCGAGGCGCGCGACGGCCCGGCTGCCATCGTGAGCCAGAGCGGCGCCAACTCGCAGGCGATCTACACGCTGCTGCGCGACAAGGGAATCTCCGCCCGCCATGTGCACGCGACGGGCAACGAGGCGGATGTGACGGTCGCCGATCTCGCTGCCGCCGTGGCAGCCGATCCAGGCGTGCGCCTGGTGCTCCTCTATATGGAGGCGATCAAGGACCCCTCGACGCTCGCTGCGGCGGCCAAGGTCGCCAGAGAGCGCGACGTGCCGATCGTCGCCCTCAAGGCCGGGCGCACGGCCCTCGGTCAGAAGGCGGCGAGCTCGCACACCGGGGCGCTCGCCAGCGAGGACCGCGTGGTCGACGCTTTCTTCGAGCGCCACGGCATCTGGCGCGCGAACGACCCGCAGGAGCTGGTGTCGGCCGCCGAGCTCTATCTCGGCGGTCGCCGCCCGCGCGGCAAGCGGCTCGTTTTCATCAGCAACTCGGGCGCGAGCTGCGTGATGGCTGCCGACTACGCCGAGCAACATGGCATTCCGCTCGCCCCCGTGTCCGAGCGGGCAAAGGAAAGGCTCCGCGGCACGCTGCCTGCATTCGCCGCCCTCGACAATCCCATCGACATCACCGGCGCGCTGCTCGGCAATCCCGAGCTGTTCGGCGCCGTGCTGCCGATCGTGGGCGACGACGCGCAAAGCGAGCTGATCCTCGTCGGCCTGCCGGTCGCGGGCGCGGGCTACGATGTGCCGCGCTTCGCCGCCGACTTGGCGGAGTTCCAGAAGCGCTATGGACACGCCGTCGCGGTCGCTGCCCCGCAGCCCTCCATCCGAAGTGAATTCACCACCGCCGGGGTAGCCACCTTTGCGGGCGAGGGCGAGGCGATGGACGCGCTGGCGCAGCTCGCCGACCACGCCGCGCTGCTCCGGCAGCCTGCGCCGCCGCTCGCCAAGCCCATACGGCTCGCGGCAAAGAGCCAGTTCCTCAACGAGGCCGAGAGCCTGGCGATGCTGGCGCAGGCCGGAGTGCCGGTCATCGAGCATCGGCTGTGTCGCGACGAACTGGAAGTGCGCACGGCAGTGGCGCAGCTTGGCGGCGACGTGGTGCTGAAAGCCTGCTCGCGCGACCTGCCGCATAAGAGCGACCATGGGCTGGTGGCGATCGGCGTCGCAGATCCGCTCGCCGAATTCAGGCGCCAGCGCGAGCGTTGCCTCGCCCTGGGTGCGCGCTTCGAGGGGGTGATCGTCGCGCGGCGGGCGAGAGGCGGGCGCGAGCTTGCGCTCGGCGCGCGCGTCGACCCGAGCTTTGGTCCGCTGGTCCTGGTCGGCGACGGTGGGATCTACCTCGAGGCGCTGAAGGACTTTCGCCTGCTAATCCCACCGTTTGCGGAGAACGAAGTGCTAGCCAAGCTCGCCGAGCTGCGCATTGCACCGCTGTTCGGTGTGCTACGCGGTCAGCCCGCGCGCGACATTCGCGCCTTCGCGCGCATGGCGGTCCAGCTCGGCGACGCCATCATCGCGTGGGACGGTAGGGTCGGGTCGGTCGATGTCAATCCGGTGATGCTGTTTGAAACCGGCGCCCTTGCGCTCGATGCGCTGGTCGAAAGTCGCGCGGACGACTGAGGCCGCCAGAGGGCGCAAGCTATAATTTTCGGCATGAAGGTCCTGGTCGCGGTCAAGCGCGTGGTCGATTTCAACGTCAAGGTCCGCGTCAAGGCCGACAACACGGGCGTCGAGACCACGAATGTGAAAATGTCGATGAATCCGTTCGACGAGATCGCGGTCGAGGCGGCGGTGCGCCTGAAGGAAGCGGGTAGCGCGACCGAGATCATCGTCGTCTCTTGCGGCGTGCAGACCTGCCAGGAGACGCTGCGCACCGCGCTCGCCATCGGCGCCGATCGCGCCGTGCTGGTCGAAACCGCCGAAGAGCTGCAGCCATTGGCCGTCGCGAAGCTCTTGAAGGCCATCTGCCAGAAGGAAGCGCCGCAGCTCGTGATCCTGGGCAAGCAGGCGATCGACGACGATTCAAATCAGACCGGACAGATGCTCGCGGCGCTGCTCGGCTGGCCGCAGGCGACCTTCGCATCGAAGGTCGAGCTCGCGGAAGGCAAGGCCAAGGTGACGCGCGAGGTCGATGGCGGCCTGGAGACGATCTCGATCAAGCTGCCCGCGGTGATCACCACCGACCTGCGCCTGAACGAGCCGCGCTACGTCACGCTGCCCAACATCATGAAGGCGAAGAAGAAGACCCTGGAAATGGTCAAGCCCGACGCATTGGGTGTGGACGTTGTGCCACGCCTCGCAACGCTCAAAGTGGTCGAGCCGGCGAAGCGCAAAGCGGGCGTCAAGGTGGCCGACGCCAAGGCGCTGGTCGACAAGCTGCGCAACGAGGCGAAGGTCGTCTGAGATGGCGGTTCTGGTCGTCGCCGAGCACGACAACAAATCGATTCGCAAGAGCACGCTGAACGCGGTCGCCGCCGCGCAGAAGATCGGCGGCGAGCTGCATGTGCTGGTCGCGGGTCACCAGGCCGCCGATGCGGCCAAGGCCGCCTCACAAATCCCGGGAGTGGCCAAGGTGCTGCATGCCGATGCGCCGCACCTGGCCGACTTTCTCGCCGAGAACGTCGCGGCGCTCGTAGTCGCTCTCGCCAAGGGCTACTCGCACATCCTCGCGCCGGCCACCTCCAACGGCAAAAACGTGATGCCGCGCGCCGCGGCGCTGCTCGATGTGCAGCAGATCTCCGACATCGTGGCCGTGGAGGGCGCCGATACCTTCGTGCGCCCGATCTATGCCGGCAACGCGCTGGCGACGGTGAAGTCGAAGGACGCGATCAAGGTGATCACCGTACGCACCACCGCCTTCGACGCGGGCGCGGCCACCGGTGGTAGCGCAAAGGTGGAAAGCGTCACGCCGCCGGCGGATGCGGGGCTCTCTTCGTTCGTCGGGCGCGAAGTTTCCAAATCCGAGCGCCCGGAGCTGACGGCGGCCAAGATCATCGTCTCCGGCGGCCGCGGCATGGGCTCGGGGGAGAACTTCACCAAGGTGCTCGAGCCGCTTGCCGACAAGCTCGGCGCGGCGATGGGCGCCTCGCGCGCCGCGGTCGATGCCGGCTTCGTGCCGAACGACTGGCAGGTCGGGCAGACCGGCAAGATCGTGGCGCCGGATCTGTACATTGCCGTGGGCATTTCCGGGGCGATTCAGCACCTCGCCGGCATGAAGGACAGCCGCGTGATCGTCGCCATCAACAAGGACGAGGAGGCGCCGATCTTCCAGGTGGCGGACTATGGGCTGGTCGGGGACCTGTTCCAGCTGGTCCCTAATGTGGTGGAGGAGCTGAAGAAATGAGCGCGCCTATATGAGTACCTACACGGCACCCCTTAGGGACATGAAGTTCGTGCTGAACGAGCTCGCCGGCCTCGAGGCGGTTGCAAAGCTGCCGGGCTTCGGCGAAGCCTCGCCAGACACCGTCGAAGCAATCCTCGAGGAAGCCTCGAAGTTCGCTTCAGGAGTCCTTGATCCTATTAATTATTCAGGTGACCAGGAAGGCTCTAAATGGAGCGACGGAACGGTCAAGACGCCGAAGGGATTCCGCGAGGCCTATAAGCAGTTCTGCGAGGGGGGCTGGAACGCGCTGCCCTTCGAGCCCGACTGGGGCGGACAGGGGCTGCCGCGTCTCGTCTCCACCCCGGTCCAGGAGATGTGGAAGAGCTCGAACATGAGCTTCTCGCTCTGCCCGCTGCTGACGCAGGGCGCGATCGAGGCGCTGCTCCTCAGGGGTTCCCCGGAGCTGCAAAAGCGCTACCTGCCCAAGATGGTCGAGGGCCGTTGGACCGGCACGATGAACCTCACCGAGCCGCAGGCCGGCTCCGACCTCTCGCTGGTGCGCACGCGCGCCGAGCGAGTCCGGGATGGAAAGTCAGGCGATCACTACCTGATCTCCGGCCAGAAGATCTTCATCACCTACGGCGAGCACGACATGAGCGAGAACATCGTGCATCTCGTGCTCGCGCGCACGCCGGAGGCGCCCGAGGGCGTGAAGGGCATCTCGCTGTTCGTGGTGCCGAAGTTCGTGCCCAACGAGGATGGCACGCCGGGCAAGCGCAACGGCGCGAAGTGCGCCTCGATCGAGCACAAGCTCGGCATCCACGCCAGTCCCACGGCGGTGATGGTCTACGACAAGGCGGTCGGCTACGTCGTCGGCGAGGAAAACCGCGG
>DASWER010000261.1:0-6576 GCA_036394655.1 Burkholderiales bacterium | reverse complement strand
GGTGAATACCGTCACCGTGCCGGTCGGGTGGACGCGCACCTCGCCCGCTTCAAAAAGTCCGGCGCGCGCGCCGAGGCTGCCCGCGACATTCGAAGGCGCGATGCCGCAGGCCTCGATGTAGCAGGCGTAGCCCAGGCCGCGCAGCTTGCCGCGTCTCAGCGACTGCTCGCGGCGGTCCTTGAAGCCGGCGACGTCCGCGATCTTCGTCGCCGCCTCGAGTGTCGCCTCGTAGTTGCCGGTGTCGTAGCAGAGCGCGACCGGCGTCTGGTAGGGGAACTGGCGGATGAAGTTCTTGCGGCGCAGCTCCGCCGAGTCGATCTTCATCTCGCGTGCCGCAGTCTCGACCAGCCGCTCGACGACATACGTTGCCTCCGGCCGCCCGGCGCCGCGATACGCGTCGACCGGCGCCGTGTTCGTGAAAACCGCGGTCACCTCGCAGTAGATCGCCGGCGTCTTGTACTGCCCGGCGAGCAGCGTGGCGTAGAGGATGGTCGGGATGCACGAGGCGAAGGTCGACAGGTAGGCGCCCATGTTCGCGGTGGTGCGCACGCGCATCGCCAGGAACTTGCCGTCCTTGTCCAGCGCGAGCTCGGCGGTGGTGACATGGTCGCGGCCGTGCGCATCGGAGACGAAGGCCTCCGAGCGGTCGGAGTTCCACTTCACCGGCCGGCCGAGCTGGCGCGAGGCCCAGGTGACGACCACGTCCTCCGGGTAGAGGTAGATCTTGGAGCCAAAGCCGCCGCCCACATCCGGGGCGACCACTCGCACCTTGCTCTCCGGCAGGCCGAGCACGAATGCGGTCATCAGCAGGCGCTCGACATGCGGGTTCTGGCTCGCGACGTACAGCGTGTAGCTGTCATCGGCGCGCGAGTAGCTCGCATTCGCCGAGCGCGGCTCGATGGCGTTGGGCACCAGGCGGTTGTTCACGAGGTCGAGCTTGGTGACATGCGCGGCGCTTGCGAAGGCGGCGTCGACCGCGCTCCGGTCGCCGATCGACCAGACATAGCAGGTGTTGTCCGGCGCAATCTCATGCAACGCCGTGCCGCTCTTCGCCTTCGCGGCGTTGACCACGGCGGGAAGCGGCTGGTAATCCACTTCGATCAGCTCGGCCGCATCGCGCGCCTGCGCCTGCGATTCGGCGATCACGACTGCGACGCGCTCGCCGACGTGGCGCACCTTGCCCTGCGCGAGCGGCGGATAGGGCGGCTCCTTCATCGGCTGGCCCTTGACGTCGGTGATCAGCCAGCCGCAGGGCAGGCCGCCGACCTTGGCGGCGGCGAGGTCCGCGCCGGTGTAGATGGCGATGACGCCGGGCGCCTTCTTGGCCTTTTCTGTCTTGATGGAGCGCAGCACCGCATGGGCATGCGGCGAGCGTACGAATGCGGCGTGGGTCTGTCCGGCGAACGCTACGTCATCGGTGTACTGGCCGGCGCCGGTAAGAAAGCGATAGTCCTCTTTGCGGGGAACGCGTGCTCCGATCAGCGAGCTGGTCATGGCTGTCTCCCATTCTCATTTCGCTATTTGGTGGCGGCCATGGCGCGCGCGCCGGCCATGATGCTTTTCACGATGTTGTGATACCCGGTGCAGCGGCACAGATTGCCTTCGAGGCTCTCGCGCACTTCCTGCTCGGTGGGGCTCGGATAGTGCTTCGCGAAGTCGAGCGCGTTCATCACCATGCCGGGGGTGCAGAAACCGCACTGCAGGCCGTGGTTTTCCTTGAACGCGGCTTGCATGGGGTGCAAGGTGCCGTCGGCATGCGCTACGCCCTCGATAGTGAGAATATCGGCGCCTTCGGCTTGCATGGCGACGATCGAGCAGCTCTTGATGGCCTTGCCGTTCATGTGCACGGTGCAGGCGCCGCACTGCGCGGTGTCGCAGCCGACGTGCGTGCCGGTGAGGCGCAGGTTCTCGCGGATGAACGTGACGAGGAGTGTCCGTTCTTCCATCTCGGCGGACACCGGCTTCCCATTGACCTTCATGGAAACCTTGATCGACATGGGCCTCCTCCTCTCAGGATTGCATTGCGGGGGAAGGAAATCGTAGCATTTCCGCGAAAGGTTGAGACCGATTCTGCTATGAGACTACTGATCGTAGAAGACGACGCGCCGCTCGCCTCCGGTTTGCGTCGCATCCTGGAAGCCGAGGGGCACGCGGTCGACGTCACCTCGCGCGGCGAGCAGGCGGTCCTGGCCGCAGCGCAGGAGCGCTTCGACCTGGTGATCCTCGATATCGGCCTGCCGCAGATGGACGGCTTCGAGGTGCTGCGCCGCTTGCGCACCACCGCGGTGGACAAAGGCGGCCCGATGCCGGTGCTGGTGCTCACCGCGCGCGACGCGGTGGACGACCGCGTCCACGGCCTCGACCTGGGCGCCGACGACTACATGGTGAAACCCTTCGCCATGCCCGAGCTCACCGCCCGCGTGCGCGCGCTGCTGCGCCGCTCGCAGGCGCATGGCGGGCCGCGCATCGTGCACGGGCCGCTGGCGCTCGATACGGTGGCGCGCCGCGCCTTCCTGAAAAACGAGCCCCTGGAGCTCGCCGCGCGCGAGTGGGCGGTGCTCGAAGTGCTGCTCGGCAAGGTCGAGAAGATCGTCTCGAAGGAAGCGATCATCCAGGCGGTGGCCGGCTGGGGCGACGACCTTTCGCCGAACGCGATCGAGGTGTACGTGTCGCGGCTGCGCTCGAAGCTCGAGCCCGCCGGCATCAAGATCCGCACGGTGCGCGGCTTCGGTTACATGCTGGAAGAATTCAAGGGAGCGTAAGCCATGGCGGCCCGCAGCCTCCGCGCGCACCTTCTGCGGATGCTGCTCCCTCCGATCGCGGCGCTGCTGGTGCTCGGCGGGCTGGTCGCCTACTACCCGACGATCGAGCCGGCGACCGCCGCCTATGACCAGGGGCTGATCGACGTCGGCATCTCGCTCGGCACCTACATCCGCCCGGCAGATGCCGGCTATCGCCTCGAGCTGCCGGCGGCGGTCGACCAGGTGCTGCGCCGGGACAGCTACGACACGGTGTACTACCGCGTGCTCGGGCCCAAGGGCGAAGGCATCGCGGGCGACGAAGGGCTGCCCGAGCCGAGCGGCGCGGTGGTCGACGCGGTGGTCGCCTATGACGCGTCGTACAAGGGACAGAAAGTGCGCGCGGTCGCGCTGCCGGCGCAATGCGGCGCCGCCGCCTGCCGCGTGCTGGTCGCCGAGACCACGGTGAAGCGCAAGCGCCTGGCCCGCGACATCCTGTTTTCCACGCTGCTGCCGGAGATGCTGATCGCGTTCGCCACGGTGTTGATCGTCTGGTTCGGCGTGAAGCGCGGCCTCGGGCCGCTCGCGCGGCTCTCCGAGGAAATCAAGGCGCGCTCGCCGGGCGATCTGCGGCCGATCGATCCGGCGGGCACGCCGGAGGAAACGCGGCCGCTGGTGAGCGCGCTGAATGGCCTGCTCGAGGAAGTGTCCCAGTCGAGCCGCAGCCAGCAGCGCTTCCTCGCCAATGCCGCGCACCAGCTGCGCACGCCGCTCGCCGGGCTGCGCGCGCACACCGAGCTGGCGCTGGCGCAGCCCTTGCCCACCGAAGTGCGCGCCGAGCTCGAACAGGTGCACCAGGCGACGATCCGCACCGCGCGCCTGGCGAACCAGCTGCTCGCGCTGGCGCGCGCCGAGCCGGGCGCGCGCGGCAACGCCGCCGAGCTCAATCTCAAGACGCTCGCCGAAAGCGACGCCGACGCGTGGGTGCACCAGGCGCTCGCGCGCGACATCGATCTTGGCTTCGAGCTCGACTGGGCGCCGGTGCAGGGCGATGCCTTCCTGCTGCGCGAGGCGCTCGCCAATCTGGTGCACAACGCCATTGAATACTCGCACCGCGGCGGGCGCGTCACGGTGCGCACCGGCGAGCGCGGCGCGCACGCGTTCGCCGAAGTCGAGGACGACGGTCCGGGCATTCCCGAAGCCGAGCGCGAGCGCGTGCTCGAGCGCTTCTATCGCATTCCCGGCACCGCCGGCACCGGTAGCGGCCTGGGCCTCGCCATCGTGCGCGAGATCGCCGCGGGACATGGCGCGACGATTTCCATTACAGATGCAACAGGGGCTAAAGGTTGCCGCGTTGCGATAACATTTCCGCATGGATAGCGTAGATATCGAAGTGCTGCGCACCGCGGATTCGTGGCGCAAAGAGGGCCGGCGCGTGGCGCTCGGCACCATCGTGAGAACCTGGGGCTCGGCGCCGCGTCCGGTCGGAGCGATGGTCGCGATCCGCGACGACGGACAGATCGTCGGCTCGGTCTCGGGCGGTTGCGTCGAAGACGATCTGGTCGACAAGGTGAAGGAAAAGTTTGCCTCGGCGAAGAAGCCGGAGCTGGTGACGTACGGCGTGACCAACGAGGAAGCGACGCGCTGGGGACTGCCGTGCGGCGGCACGCTGCAGCTGGTGCTGGAGCCGGTCGGCGATCAGAGCGGCCTCGGCGAGCTGCTCAAGCGCGTGACCGAGCAGCAGCTGGTGAAGCGCCGCGTCGAGATGGACAGCGGCCGCGCCACGCTCGAGCCCGGCCGCTGGCAGGACGTGCTCGAGTTCGACGGCCGCGTGCTTTCGGCGGTGCACGGGCCGCGCTGGCGCCTGGTGCTGATCGGCGCGGGCCAGCTCACGCGCTATCTCGCCGAGATGGCACGCATGCTCGACTATCACGTGGTGGTGATCGATCCGCGCGAGGAATACGCGAGCGGCTGGGACCTCGCGGCGGTGCCGATCAACCGCGGCATGCCCGACGACGTGGTGCGCGAGCTGCAGCTCGACGGGCATAGCGCGCTGGTGGCGCTTACTCATGACCCCAAACTGGACGATCTCGCGTTGATGGAAGGGCTCAAGTCCGCGGCGTTTTATGTCGGCGCGATCGGCTCCAAGAAGAACAACGACGCGCGCCGCGAGCGGCTCAAGGAATTCGACGTCTCGGCCGACGAAATCGCCCGCCTGCGCGGACCGGTGGGCCTGTACATCGGCTCGAAGACGCCGCCCGAGATCGCGGTGGCGATCCTCGCCGAGATGACGGCCGTGCGCCACGGCGTCTCGGAGCCCTCCTGGGCAGCGAAGCCCAAGCCGCGCTTCGACCCTTCCGCTTGTGAAGTGAAGCAGCAGGCTTGAACATCGTCGGCCTGCTGCTCGCAGCAGGCTCCGCTTCGCGTTTCGGCTCGGACAAGCTGCGCCACGCGTTGCCCCATGGCGTTGCGATCGCAGTCCAGGCCGCGCGCCACCTCAAGGCCGAGCTGCCGCGCGTGATCGCCGTCATCAGAACCGACGCCGAGGCGCGCGACTTCAGGGCGGAAGGTTGCGAAACCGTGGTGTGCGCGAACGCGCATGAAGGCATGGGCGCGAGCCTCGCCTGCGCAGCGCGCGCCGCGGGCAAGGCCGACGCCTATGTGGTGGCGCTCGCCGACATGCCGTTCGTGCGCCCGAGCACCATCGCCGCCGTGCGCCAGGCGCTCGAGCAGGGCGCGCGGCTCGCGGCGCCCTACTTCCGCGCGCGGCGCGGGCATCCGGTGGGCATCGCTGGTGCTTTTTATCAAGACCTCATTGCCCTTACCGGCGACGAGGGCGCCCGGCATGTGCTGGCGGCCAACGAGCGTGCGCTCGTCAAGATCCCGGTGGGGGATCCTGGGGTGATCCGCGACATCGATCGCCCGGAAGATCTCACGCCGCCAATTCGCGTTTAGGAGAGAGATGGAACCATTACCGAAGGGCGCGAACTTCATCCGCGCCAAGTTTCTGTGGGAAATCGGGCTGCACATCGCCGGCAATCCGGCGACGCCCTATTACGGCAACCGCGACATCTGCATCACCATCGGCAGCGGCTCGGGGGACACGTACAAGCCGTGGCTGCGCATGTCCTGCGGCTCGCCGATCCTGGCGCACGCTGTGGCGCGCGGCGAGCTCGAGGCGGCGATCGTCAATCCGTCGGCGATGCTGACGCAGGCGGTACGCGGCAAAGGCCTGTTCAGGCAGCCTCTGCCGCTCTGCATCGTGGCGAACTATCCCTCGTGGGACCGCTTCGTCTTCGCGCTGCATCCGCGTTCCGGCGTCAAATCGCTCGCCGACGTCAAAGCGAAGCGCATTCCGCTTCGCATCTCGACGCGCGAGGACACCACGCATTCGACGCGCGATTTCATCAACCAGACGCTTGGCGTTTATGGGTTTTCCATGCGCGACGTCGAAAGCTGGGGTGGAGCGCTGCAGCTGAACGGCGGCCCAGGCGACAAGCGCAGGCTGCAGGCGATTACCGATGGCACCGTCGATGCGGTGTTCGATGAAGGCCTTGCGCTATGGCTGGAGCCTGCGCTCGCGGCCGGCTTCAAGCCGCTGACCCTGGAGCCCGAGACCTTCGCCAAGCTGGGAGAGATGGGCTGGCGCCGGGTAGTGATGCCCGCCGGGCGCTACAAGGGCCTGGAAGCGGATCATGCCTGCATCGACTACAGCGGCTGGCCGCTCTATGCGCGCACCGACCTGCCCGACGACGATGCCTACAAGATCGTCGATGCGATCCACGCGCGCGAGCGCGAGATCGTGTGGGAGGAGTTCAACGCCTGGGCGCCCTACCAG
>DASWER010000260.1:0-5543 GCA_036394655.1 Burkholderiales bacterium | reverse complement strand
CGCGAGCTCGGGCCAGAGCGAAGCGAGGAGCTCGGCGAGCTCTTCGCGCAGCAGCGGCTCGTCCTCGGCGATGATGGCGCGTGCGGTAGGCAAGGCGCATCAATGATCGCATTTCAGAGGGCCTTGGTGCCCGGGCAGGTGCTCGTGGCGATGTCGGCTGAAGCGCGCGTGGCGCTCACCACCACGTGATCGAACTCCTGGTTGGCCAGCACCGCGCGCTCGGCGCCGTCGGCCATCACGTGATGCAGGCCGACCAGCGCGGCGCCGTTGATGGCGACGGCGACGGTAAGGGACAGCAGGCGAGTTCTTGAGGTCATGGTGGTTCTCCCGGCTTCGATGGACGGCAGGTTAGGCGGCGGCCGATGCCCGGACAATGGCGATGCGACGAAACGCCGGTTTGGAGGACCGAACCGCCTGCGTGATGGACGAACGGCTGGGGCGCTGGCTATACTCCGCGTCCCGTTTTAGAAAGCCGACCGATGAACCGCACCGCCAATGAGATTGCTGACCGCTCGCGAATGAGCGGCGCGACGCGTGGTGCGCCAGTGAGTCGCGGCAAAGACTGACCTGCGGGCCGATCGCCCGCCGGCATTTCGAGGCGGGAGGAAAGGCCAAAAACCTGGTGCTTCCCGCTTCGCGCAACGCGCGACGCGAAGTCGCGCATGGGACCAACGACATGAGCTTCAACGGGCTGTGGCGCAACCGCGATTTCGTGCGCCTGTGGACCTCGCTCACCATCACGCACTTCGGCGGGCAGATCACGTTTCTCGCGCTGCCGCTGACCGCGGCGCTGCTGCTCGACGCGACGCCGCTCGAGATGGGCGTGCTGATCGCGCTCGAGTCGGTGCCGTTCGCGCTGTTCGGTCTATTCGCCGGCGTGCTGGTGGACCGTGCGCCGAAGCTGCCGATCATCGTCTGGTCCGACATCGGGCGCGGGGCTGCCTTGCTGCTGGTGCCGCTGTGCGCGTGGCTCGGCGTGCTGTCGATGGGCGTGCTCTATGCCGTCGGCTTCCTGATCGGCACCGGGTCGGTGCTCGGCTGGCCGGCCTATCAGGTGTTCATGACCGAGCGCGTCGGGCGCGAGCGCCTCGCCGAGGCGAACGCGAAGATCGGCATCAGCGACTCCGCCGCGCAGCTGGTCGGGCCGGGCCTGGCGGGCGCCTTGATCCAGTGGCTCACGGCGCCGTTCGCCATCCTGCTCGACGCGTTTTCGTTTTTCCTGTCGGCGTGGATCCTGCGCGGCATTCCGCCCGATCCGCGCGACGCGCCGAAGATGCGCGCGCGCAGCGTCGGCGCCGAGATCCGCGAGGGTCTCGCCGAGATCTGGCACAACGCGACGCTGCGCGCGCTCGCCTGGTCGATCGCGGTGTGGCAGGTGTTCCGCCACGCCTACTTCGCGGTCGTGGTGCTGTTCGCGGCGCGCGAGCTCGGCTTCTCGCCCGGGCATCTCGGCGCGCTGTGGATGCTGGCGGGCCTGGGCACGCTCGCGGCCGCCGGCGCGGTCGAGCCGCTCAACCGGCGCCTGGGCTTCGGGCCGACGATGCTGCTCGGCATCATGGGGACAGGGGTCGCCTGGCTGATCGTCGGCGCGGCCAGCGGCGGCCCGATCATCGCCACGGCGATTTTCGGCGTCGGGCTCGCCACCCTGGACTTCAGCGGCATGGTGTTCTTCATCAACTACCTGACGCTGCGGCAGGCCTCGGCGCCGGAGGCGCTGCGCGGCCGCGTCATCGCGACAATGATCTGCCTTACCGTCGCCGCAGCGCCGCTCGGCGGCCTGCTCGGAGGCTGGATCGCCGAGCACGCGGGGTTGCGCGCCGCGCTGTTCTTCGCCGGCTTCGGCGCCATGGCGCTCGTGCTGCTGATGGCGTGGCTTTCACCGCTGATCGCGCTGCGCTCGCTCGAGCAGGCGCAGCCGCGCCGCGTGGAAAGCGTGACCGAAGAGCTCGCGGGGTAGCGCGCGCAGTGCGCTAGGACGGCCGAGTGAGCCGGATCACCCAAAGACGCCCGATCGCGCCGGCGCCATCGGTGCCTTGTACGGCCTTGAAGGTCTCGATGGCCTTGTCGTTCTGGCCCGCGAGATAGTAGGCATATCCCAGCTGCAGCCGGGCGTGGTCCGGCCGCGTGAACGTTCCGGCCGTGCGGATGCCCTTCTGCATCATGGCGAGACCCTGTTCGGTCTTTCCGAGCAGCACGTAATTGAAGCCGTCGTTGAAGAGCAACTTGCCGTCCGTGGACGCGGTCTTGCTCTCCTGAGCGAGGTTCTTGCGATCCTCCGCCAGGTTCTTCGCGGCGAGATCCTTGAGTCGGCGGTGGCGGTCGGCTTCCGGTCCGACGCCGAGCATGCCCGCGGCGTAGCCCTTGTCGATGATTTTCACCGCCTCGGCAGGGAAGCCTTCGATCAGCGTGAGCTGGGCCAGCTCGATGTACTCCTGCGCGCCGCGCATGGTCCCGGTCTCGAGCTTCAATCGCCCCAGATCGATCGCCAGGCGCTCGTTGAAGCCGGTGCGCGAAGTTACGCTGCGCACGACGTTGAGCCAGTAGTCGCGCTTCGGATAATAGGCCAGCAACTTTTCCATCGCACGTCCGTACAGCAGGTTGTCCTTCGACTGCAGATACGCGTTGGCGAGCAGCTGCAATTGCTCCTCCGTGGGCGTCTTGCCCGCGTGTTCCTCCGCTTCCACGTCGGCAGCGGCTTCCCGCGCCGCAGCGCCGAATTGATTCGACAGGTATAGCGACTGGACGTAGAGCGTGCGGATCGATTTGTCGGTGCCGCCGGAATCGAGATAGCGCTTCGCCAAGGCTGCAGCCTTGGTGTACTCCTTCATCGCGTAATACTGCCCGGCGGCGCCGCCGAGCAGCGGGCGGCGCTCCGCCTCCGGCGCCGCGGTAGAGCTAGCAGCAGTCTCCAGCGCCGATGCGGCGACGGCAGCCTCGCCGGCGAGCGCGGCGGCCTGGCCGAGCACGCGCGCCGCGAGATAGGTCTCGTAGGGCGTCTTGTCGGGCACGGCCTGCGCCTCGCGCGCGCGGGCGAGGGCTTCCTTGCCGCGCTTCTGCTTGAGCAGATCGATGGCCGCCTGCAGCGGCTTGCCGACCTCGGGCCGCACCGTTTGAGGCTTGTCCTGCGCGGCCGCGCTCGCCGCGAGCGCGAGCAGTGCGCTGAAGAGCAGGGCGCGCAGCATCAGCGGATGAACTGCTCTTGGCCGACCATCCCGATCTTCGTCAAGCCGAGCCGTTGGGCGGACGCCATGACCATCGCCACGCTGCGATATTTCACCAGCTTGTTCGGGCGCAGGTGCAGCTCCGGCTGGTCGGCGCTCGCCGCGGCGCCGCGCAGGCGGGCTTCGAGCTCGGGCCGGCCGCTCAGCGTTTCGCCGTTCCAGATCAGGGTGCCGTCGAAATCGATATCGATGGTGATCACCTGCGGCGGCGTGGTGGGCGGCGGCGGCGTTCCGGCGGGCATGTTGAGCTTCACCGCGTGCGTCTGGATCGGGATCGTGATGATGAGCATGATGATCAATACCAGCATCACGTCGATGAGCGGCGTGGTGTTGATGTCGATCATCACTTCCGGGTCGCGCTGCCTGCTGCCGACGGTCATGGCCATGGCGTTCTCCTAGCCGCCGCGCGGCGGGGGTTCGGTGATGAAGCCGATCTTCAGGATCCCCGCGCGCTGGCAATTGAAGACTACGCGACCGACGAATTCGTAGCGGCCCTCGCGATCGCCGCGAATGTGCACTTCAGGTTGCGGCAGCTTGACCGCGATTTCCTTCAGACGCTCGAACAGCTCCTGGTCCTCGACGAACTGCTTGTTCCAGAACACGTTGCCATCGCGGTCGATGGCAATGACGACGTTCTCCGGCTTGGTCTGCGTCGGCAGGTTGCGCTCGCGCGGCAGGTCGACGGGGATGTTCTGGATGACCACCGGGATCGTAATGAGGAAGATGATCAGCAGCACCAGCATCACGTCGACCAGCGGCGTGGTGTTGATCTGCGAATTCAGCTCGTCGTCGCTGTCCTGCCCTACGGTCATCGCCATGTCAGGCCGCCTTGTGCGGCGTATGGCCGCCGCCGAGCAGCGTCATCTGCACGCTGCTGCCGAAGCGGCGCACGTGCTCCATCGCGACGCGGTTGCGTCGCACCAGCCAGTTGTAGCCGAGCACCGCCGGCACCGCGACCGCGAGGCCGAGCGCGGTCATGATCAGCGCCTCGCCCACCGGTCCGGCCACCTTGTCGATCGACGCCTGCCCGGCGATGCCGATCGCCGTGAGCGCGTGATAGATACCCCACACCGTGCCGAACAGGCCGACGAAGGGCGCCGTCGAGCCCACCGTGGCAAGGAAGGCGAGACCGGTTTGCAGCCGGTTGTTGACCACGTCGATGGCGCGGTCGAGCGTCATGGCGAGCCAGCTATTCAGATCGATTTGCTGCTTGGGCATCGCCGAGTGATCCTTGACCGCGATCAGCCCTTCTTCGGAGATGAAGCGGAACGCGCTATCGCTGCGCAGCGCCTCTACTCCGGCCTGGACGCCCTTGGCGGCCCAGAACTTCTGATCGGCCTCGCGCGCATCCTTCAGCAGGCGCGCCTGCTCGATCAGCTTGACGATGCCGATGTACCAGGAGCCGATCGACATGATGACGAGGATGATGAGCGTGCCGCGCGAGACGAAGTCGCCTTGCTTCCACAGGGCTTCTATGCCGTACGGATTCTCCACCACCGTGCGCGGCCTGCCTTCTTCGATCGCCTGCGGCACCGCCGGCGCGGGCGCCGCCGGAGCCGGCGCCGCGCTGCTGGGCGGTGCCGCCGCATCCTTCGGTGCCTGCGCGCTCGCCGGCGCCGGCAGGAGCGCCGCGAGGCCGACCACCATTGCGAGCGCCGACGTTCCCATTGAACGTTTTAGTTTCGGCCAGATGTTTTTCATCTCTTTCCCATTTGAGTGATTAATCCGTCAAGCGCCAGGTGTACACCACCGTCGCAGTGGCACGGGTCGGTGCGCCGTCGGCGCCGACCGCCGGCCGGTATCGGCAAGCGAGAATCGCTTCGCGCGAAGCGTCGTCCAGACGGCGATGGCCCGAGGAGCGCTCGACGGTGCTCTCGATAACCCGGCCCGTCACGTCGATCAGCGCTTTAATCACGACCTCGCCCTCTTCGCCGGCACGTCGCATCGCCGACGTGTAGGGCGGCTTGAGGTCGCAGGAGTTGGCGATGCGCGTCGCAGCCGTGGCGGCAGGCTTCGGGGCCGGCGGCGTCGGCACGAATGCCACGGGCGGCGGCGGCGTGGGGCTTGGCGCGACGCTGATCGTGGGCGGCGGCTGCACCGGCACCTGGATCTGCACTTCAGGCGGCGGGATATAGGGCGGCGGCGGCGTCGCGAGCTTGGGCGGCGGCGGTGGCAGGGTCTTTTCCGGTTCGCGCGGCTTGACCTCCTCGATGATCTTGGTCTCGAGGGGCGGTGCGACGATCTCGACGATCTTGCGCGCCAGGCCGTGCATCAAGGCATAGATCAGCACGATGTGCAGCGCGATCGTGACGACGACGCCGG
>DASWER010000259.1:0-5107 GCA_036394655.1 Burkholderiales bacterium | reverse complement strand
CCCGGTGGCGCAATGGCGGTCGATCTCGCGGCTGCCAAGGAGGGCGTTCGGCTTGCCTTGGCGCGCGAGCTGCACCTCGCGCGCTCGCGCGACCCGGCAGGCGATGTCGGCAGAGCATTCCCCGGCGGCCGGCGCAACCAGTTCGGCTTCGCGCGGCGCCGGGACCTCGAGCTTGATGTCGATGCGATCGGCCAGCGGGCCCGAAATGCGCCCGCGATAGCGCGCTATGCGCTCGGGCGTGCAACGGCAGCGTCCGCTGCGGTCGCCGCAATGTCCACAGGGGCAGGGATTCATGGCCGCCAGGAGCTGAAAGCGTGCCGGATATTGCACCTGGCGCGCGGCGCGGGAAATGGCGACTCGCCCGGTTTCGATCGGCTCGCGCAGGGCTTCGAGCACGTCACGATCGAACTCCGGCAATTCGTCCAGAAACAGCACTCCGTGATGCGCGAGCGAAATCTCCCCGGGGCGGGGAACTTGGCCCCCACCGACGAGCGCGGCAGCCGAGGCGCTGTGGTGCGGCGCGCGAAAAGGACGCTCGCCCCAACGCGCGGTGTCGAAGCCGCTGGTGGATACCGAATGCACCGCGGCCACCTCGAGTGCGTCGCTCTCCGAGAGGGGCGGCAGGATGCCCGGAAAGCGTGACGCCAGCATCGACTTGCCGGTACCCGGCGGTCCGATCATCAGGACGCTGTGGCCGCCAGCAGCAGCGACCTCCAGCGCCCGCTTGACCTGCTGCTGGCCTTTCACCTCGCTGAAATCCGGGTAGCCCGGCCGCATCACTCCCACCGATCCACTGTATTCGGCAAGGCGTACCTCATCTGCCAGGTGGGCCACGACTTCAAGCAGGGACTTGGCCGGCAGGATGCGCGCGCCTTCTGCCAGCGCCGCTTGCGGCGCATTGCCTGCCGGGAGCACAAAGGCGCGGCCGGCGCTGCGCGCGGAGAGCGCCATCGCCAGCGCGCCGCGCACCGGACGCAATTCTCCGGTGAGCGAGAGTTCGCCGGCAAACTCCTGTCCCGCGAGCGCCTCGGGAGCGATCTGCCCGCTCGCCGCGAGAATGCCCAGCGCGATCGGCAGGTCAAAGCGGCTCGAATCCTTTGGCAACTCGGCGGGCGCGAGATTCACGGTAATGCGGCGTGCCGGAAATTCGAAGTGAGCATGGTTCAGCGCCGCGCGCACGCGGTCGCGCGCCTCGCGCACTTCCGCATCGGGAAGCCCGACGATGTGAAACGCCGGCAATCCCGGCCCGAGGTGCACCTCGACGGTGACTTCGGGCGCATCGACGCCGGCGAGCGCGCGGCTCGCAACGATTGCGACGGTCATGGCCCACCCTGTTCCCAAGGCGAGCAACGCCGTCAGCCCGCAGCGGTTTACCCGCTCGGCTTGCCGCCGCCGCGCTCGAGTCGATCCAGACGCGCTTCGAGCTCGGCGAGCTTCGCCTGGGCGAGCTCGAGCAGCTTCTTCTGCACCTCGAAGTCCTCGCGCATCACCAAATCCATCCGGTCGAACCAACCGGCGAGCAGGGCGCGCAGGTTCTTCTCGATGTCCTGTGCCGGCGAGTTGCGCAACGCCTCGCTAATGCGTTCGCTCAGATCTTCAAACAGTGGCTTTTCACGCATCGAACGACCTTAGCACCCTAGCTGGCGCACCGCGGCTGGGCGAGAGCCGTGCACCAGCGCCCCAGTTTGGGGCGCGACGTCTCTTGCGATGCGGTAAGTATTTGACGCTGCACGATGAATTGCAGTGGCACAAGAGATGCTAACTGTCGGGCGGCGTTTCCTATCCACCCTCAGGGAGAGCATCAAATGCGTAAGTTAGTCCTAACAGTCGCGCTCGCTGCGTCGACGCTATCGGGCATCGCCACGGCTCAGCAGGCCGCCGCGCCTACCCCGCCCCCGCCCGCAGTCACCGGCAACATGACCCTCGTCACCGACTATCGGTTCCGCGGCATCTCGCAAACGCTTGGCCGCCCCGCGATTCAGGGCGGCTTCGATTACGCGCATGAGAGCGGCTTGTACCTCGGCAACTGGAACTCGAACGTTTCCTCCGCCGCTGGCTATCCGGGCGGAAACCTGGAGATGGACTTTTACGGCGGCTACAAGAAGGCGTTTGGAGACTTCGGCCTCGACGTCGGCGCCCTCTACTACTACTACCCGGGTAGTGAGGCGAACCTCCTTGGCGCGGCGAACCCGCATTCGGCGAAGACGAATTCTGGCACCGTGCACAACTTCGAGGGCTACATCGGCGGCAGCTGGAAATGGCTCTCGTTGAAGTGGTTCCACGCCTTCAGCGATTACTTCATGGTGCCTGACACGAAAGGTAGCAACTACGTCGACTTCTCGGCGACCTACGACTTCGGCGGCGGATGGGGCGCGGTCGGCCACATCGGCAAGTTGAAGGTCCATAACTTCAGCGAAGCCGATTACACGGATTACAAGCTGGGCGCGACGAAGGACGTCAGTGGATGGCTTTTCGGCGCAGCCCTCGTTGGTACCAACGCCAAGGGCAAGACGGGCGAGCCGTACGGCATGTTCAAAGCGAACGGGAGCGTCTACGACGCCGGCAAGACGACGATCGTGCTTTCGGTCGGCAAGACCTTCTGAGGCCAACCGAGCGGCCGCGGCTGGCCGCTCCATGGAGACCCGCATGAAACTGGTAACGGCAATCATCAAGCCCTTCAAGCTCGACGAGGTGCGTGAGGCGCTCTCGGCCATCGGCGTACAAGGCATCACCGTGACGGAAGTGAAGGGCTTCGGTCGGCAGAAGGGGCACACCGAGCTCTATCGCGGCGCGGAATACGTCGTCGACTTTCTGCCCAAGGTTAAGGTCGAAGCGGCGATCAAGTCCGAGATGCTCGAGCAGGCGATCGAGGCGATCGAGAAATCGGCGAACACCGGCAAGATCGGCGACGGCAAGATCTTCGTGTTCGACCTTGAGAAGGTAATCCGCATCCGCACCGGCGAGACCGATGCGGCCGCGCTCTGAGGAGAACGTGATGAAGAAACTTTGTGCATTTTTGGCGGTAGTACTGTCGCTTGCTTTTGCCGGCGTGACGCTCGCGCAGGACAAGCCCGCGGCAACGCCGGAGAAGGCCGCGGCGGAAGCCAAGCCGGCAGCGGCGCCCGAGGCGAAAAAGGAAGAGGCGAAGCCCGCACCGACGCCGAACAAGGGCGACGTGGCGTGGATGCTCACCTCGACCGCGCTGGTGCTGATGATGAGCGTGCCGGCGCTCGCGCTGTTCTACGGCGGCATGGTGCGTTCGAAGAACGCGCTCTCCATGCTGATGCAGGTATTCGTCGTCTTCTCGCTGGTGACGGTGCTGTGGTGCATCTACGGCTACAGCCTCGCGTTCACCGAGGGCAACTCATTCTTCGGCGGCTTCGATCGGCTTTTCTTGAAGGGCACGTTCGATTCCGATAAGGGCGAGTTCTCCATGGCGGCGACGTTCAGCAAAGGAGTGGTCCTTCCCGAACTGGTGTACGTCGCGTTCCAGGCGACCTTCGCTGCCATTACGTGCTGCCTGATCCTCGGGGCGATCGCCGAGCGCGCCAAGTTTTCGGCCGTGCTCGCCTTCATCGTCCTGTGGTTCACGTTCAGCTATGCGCCGATCGCGCACATGGTGTGGTTCTGGATGGGGCCCGACGTCTACACCAGCGCCAAGGTGGTCGACGAGATGAACGGGAAAGCAGGCCTGCTCTGGCAGTGGGGCGCGCTCGACTTCGCCGGCGGTACGGTGGTGCACATCAATTCGGGCATCGCCGGATTGGTGGGGGCTTACCTGATCGGACGGCGTATCGGCTACGGCAAGGAAGCGATGCCGCCGCACAACCTGACGCTGACGATGATTGGCGCGGCCCTCCTTTGGACCGGCTGGTTCGGCTTCAACGCCGGTTCGGCGCTCGAGGCGAATGGCATCGCTGGGCTCGCGTTTATCAACACGTATCTCGCGACCGCCTGCGCAGTCCTGTCCTGGATTGCCGGTGAAGCCATCTTCAAGGGCAAGCCCTCGATGCTCGGCGCGGCCTCCGGTGCAGTGGCGGGACTCGTCGCCATCACGCCGGCTGCGGGCAACGTCGGCATCCCGGGCGCATTCGTGATCGGTACTGCCGCCGGTCTGGTCTGCCTCTGGGGGGTCAGCGGGCTGAAGAAGATGCTGGGCGCGGACGACTCGCTCGACGTCTTCGGCGTGCACGCCATTGGCGGGATTCTCGGGGCGCTGTTGACGGGCGTGTTCAACTCGCCCGCGCTCGGCGGTCCGAGCTTCCCGGTCGACTGGTTCGTGGGCACGGCGGTGCCGGCCAAGGACTACTCGATCGCCGCGCAGCTCTGGATCCAGGCCAAGGCAGTCGGCGTCACGTTCGTCTGGTCGGGCGTCGTTGCCGCGATTTCCTACAAGCTGGTCGACTGGACCATCGGCCTGCGCGTGAGCGAGGAAGACGAGCGCGAAGGCCTCGACACCTCGGCGCATGGGGAAGCTGCCTATCGCATGTAACGCATATCCAGTCCGAGAAAAAGGGCGCTCCGGCGCCCTTTTTTTATGTCGCGAGCTTTTCGAGCAGGTTGAGAAGCTGCGCCTGCTCGCTGTCGCTCAAGCCCGCAGCAACGCGACGTTCATGCCGTTCGATGCGTCGGCGCAGCCGCGTGGCGAGGACGCGGCCTAGCCGTGTCAGCCATAGGCCATTCGTGCGCCGGTCGGCGCCGCGGCGCCGTTCGATCAGGCCACGCTCCTCGAGCGAGTCGACGACACCGACCATGGTCGAGCGCTCGAGTCGCATCGCCTCGGCAAGGCGCCCCTGCGGCACGCCGGGATTTGCTTCGATCAAGAGAAGCATGCCAGCTCGGCCGGGAGAGAGCTCGCCCACGCTCGCCGCGTAATCGCGAAATACCGCCTGCTGTGCCAGGCGCAGCCGGTAGCCGAGGAGCTGCGGCAGGACGCCCAGCTCGAGTGCGATGCGCTCACGCTTCATTTGTCGGCCGGTGGCAGGGTCGGGCCGATCGTACACGGAATAGAATTGCGGCTTTTCGAGGAGCCCATGGCTTACGCAATTCCCCTGTGGACGCCGCCCGCGCTGCCGGTTGCGGGCAGCGCCGAGCAATTTCCCGTGCG
>DASWER010000258.1:0-5595 GCA_036394655.1 Burkholderiales bacterium | reverse complement strand
CCGGCGTTGACCGCCCAGAACGGGAACAGGTGCTTGCGCTCGATATCGTCGTGCAGCGCGTCGAGCGCGGCGCTGCGGTCTTTGCTGGTGGCGGCGACGGAACTCATCGGTGACTCCTTTGAACGGTGCTATTTTACGGTCGCTTGCTCGCCCGCCTTGCATCTGGTTTCGCCCTGCTCGCGGCCGCGGCCCTGGCGGGCGCGCAGGGATTCCCGTCCCGGACGGTGAAAATCACCATGCCGCACTCGAGCGGCGCCGCGCCGTCCATCTTCATGCGGCTCATCGCCGAGAAACTCTCGGCGGTGTGGGGGCGCCAAGTGGTGGTCGAGAACCGGCCGGGCGCGAGCGGCTTCATCGCCATCGAGGCGATGAAGAGCGCAGCGCGCGACGGCCACGAGCTGCTCGCCGTGGCGAACTCGCACATGACGATCAACCCGTCGCTCTACCGCAAGCTGCCCTACGACCCGGAGAAGGACTTCGTGCCGGTGGCGATGGTGCTCTACGCCTCGTTCTTCGTCACGGTGGCGAGCAACGGGCCCTACCAGAGCGTGCCGGCGATCATCGCCGCGGCGAAGGCGAATCCCGGCGGCGTCATCTACAGCTCATCCTACGTCGGCAGCCCGTCGCATCTGGGCGCGGCCGAGCTCGAATACCTCACCGGCACGAAGATGGTGCACGTGCCCTACAAAGATCAGTCGCAGATGTACATCGGCATCGCCAATGGCGACATCCACTGGGCGTTCTCGACCATCGGCTCGGCGCTGCCGCTCATCAAGGCCGGCCGCATCAAGGTAATCGCGATCGCCGCAAGACAGCGCATCGCGAGCGCGCCCGACGTGCCGACCGTCGAGGAAGCCGGCGGCCCGGCGGGCTTCGAGATCGACTCGTGGATCGGCCTGGTCGCGCCGCGCGGCACGCCGATGGAGGTCGTGCGCAAGATCAACGCCGACGTCAACCGCCTGATGTCCGACCCCGAGGTCCTCGAGCGCATGAAGCTCTTCGGTTTCGAGCCGGCACCGATGAGCCCGGAGGAGATGGCCGCCGTGATCCGTGCCGACACCGCCAAGAATGCCGCCACCGTGCGCCGCACCGGCGCCACCGCCGAATAATCTAAGGATCGCGAAACTCCACGCTCCAGTGGCTGCCGTCGCAGAACGGCTTGTTCTTCGACGCGCCGCAGCGGCACAGCGTGTAATGTTCCTTCGACGCGCCGTCGCCGAACTCGACGCCCATCAGCTCGATTGCGCCGGACACCGCATACGGACCGTTGTCGGTGACGACGACCTTCGATGGCCGCTCGACGTCCTTCGCCTCGACACCGTCAATGGCATAGCTCAACGCGCCAGACGGGCACTTCCGGATGGTTGCAATCACCTCCTCCACCGCCGCGCCATCGGGATCGATCCACGGCTCCTTGCCGTAGAGGAACACGGACTTGAGTCCATCGGTGCAATGTCCGGCGTGCGAGCAGATGGCGCGGTTGTCGAAGATGGTGACGCGCTTGCCGGCGTAGCGCGAGCGCCGGTTGTCGGCGCCGTCGCTGAGCTTGCGGTCGGAGAAACCGATCGCGCTGTGCGTGCCATCGCAGAACGGCTTGTTCTTCGAGCCGCCGCAGCGGCACAGCGCCACGCCGCGCACATTGGCGCAGGTCGCACCCGATTGCCGCACGAGGTTCGGCACCTCGACCGGCTGCGGATCGTTGATCAGGTAACAGGGCCCATTGGGCATGGCGGCGATGCGCGGCTTTGGCATGACGCCATCGTAGCGCCGCCGATGCGTCGCGCGCGGACGACATCGCCTCCGATGGGACCAGCGCCACGGCCCACAGGCGCAGCGGGGATTTCATTCGCGCCCGGTAGCCTCGACGGCATGCTCTGCGCCACCGACCGCTGCCTCACGCGCATGCGCGACGCGATCGAAGCCCACTTCCGCGGCGAGCTCGAGCTCGGCCGCCTGGTCCATCGCCTGGCGGCGCTCCTCGCGCGCGCCGAGGTCGAGCAGGACTGGCGCGACGAATTCACCATGGCGTGGCTCGAGCTCGAGCAGGTGCTGCTGATCGCCGCCGACTGCGGCGAGCCCGAGCTCGTCCCGCACAGCGAGCGCGTGGTGCTGCGCGTCCTGAGCCGCCTGCTCGCGATGGTCGAGATCCAGCTGATCGCACGCCGCGGCGCTTAAACCCGCCTATGATTCGCGGCTGGAGGAAACGGCCATGGATCGTCGACGGATACTCAAGGCCGCTGCCGGCGCGCTCGGCGTAGCGGGTCTGCGCGAAGCGCTCGGCGCGGTGGGCAGCATGGCCGAGCTCGGCTTCGCCGAGCTGCCCGACGGCACGCTCGAGGAGCAGATCCTGCACGCGTTGCCGGGCAAGCTCCCCCTGATCAAAAAAACCTTCCGCCCGCCGAACTACGAGACGCCGGTCGAGTATTTCCGCACGCCGTACACGCCGAGCAAGGCGTTCTTCGTGCGCTGGCACCTCGCGGCGATTCCGCAGCTCGCGGTGAAAGACTGGACCCTCAGCGTCGGCGGCGAGAGTGCCGAGCGCGAGCTGAAATTGACCTTTCAGCAACTGAAATCCGAATTCAAGCCGGCGCAGGTCGCCGCGGTCTGCCAGTGCTCGGGCAATCGGCGCGGCCTCTTCGAGCCGCACGTGCCCGGCGTGGAATGGGGCATCGGCGCGATGGGCAATGCGATATGGCGCGGCGTGCGCCTCAGGGACGTGCTGCAGAAAGCGGGCGTCAAGTCCGATGCGCTCGAGGTGGTGTTCGACGGCGCCGACCATGGCGCGATCGAGAAGACGCCCGACTTCGTCAAATCGATTCCGATCGAGGTCGCGCTCGACGAGAACACGCTCATCGCGCTTGAGATGAACGCCGAGCCGCTGCCGCACTGGAACGGCTTTCCGGCGCGCGTCGTGGTGCCCGGCTGGACCGGCACGTACTGGGTCAAGGGGCTGACCAGCGTAAGAGTGGTTTCCAAGCCGGAGAAGAACTTCTGGATGGCCGCCGCTTATCGCCTGCCGCGCGGGCGCTTCAAGACGCCGAGCTTCAAGTCCCAGCTCACCGAGGCGAACGAGCCGATCACTACGATGGTGGTGAACTCGCTCATCACCTCGCTCAAGTCCGGCCAGCAGCAGCGCCGCGGCACGCCGCTCGACGTGCGCGGCGTGGCGTGGGACGGCGGCGCGGGCATCGCAAGCGTCGAAGTGAGCAGCGATGGTTCCAATTGGACGCCCGCCAAGCTCGGCAAAGATCTCGGCCGCTACTCGTTTCGCCAGTTCTCGCACAGCGTGCCGACGCCCGAGCGCGGCGCCATGGTGATCATGGCGCGCGCCACCAGCGCAACCGGAGAAACGCAGCTCAACGAGCTCGTCCCGAACCCCGCCGGCTACCACCACAACGTGATCCAGCGCCTTTACCTGGAGATCGTCTGATGCGCGCCCTCGCCCTCCTCCTCGTCTTCGCCGCCGGCACGGCCTCGGCGCAGGAGAACAAGGTGGTGCTGAAAGACGCGCCTGGACGCGACAAGGCAATGCAGTGCCTCGCCTGCCACAGCCTCGACTACATCCAGATGAACTCGCGCTTCCTCGACAAGGCGGGCTGGACCGCGTCGGTCAACAAGATGATCAACGCCTTCGGCGCGCCGATCGCCAAGGAAGACGTCGACACGATCGCGACCTATCTCGCGGAGAACTACGGCAAAAAGTAATTACGGGTTCTTCTTGCCGAGAAGCGGGCCGAGGATTTCCATCGGTATCGGGAACACGATGGTCGAGGCCTTGTCGCCGGCGATCTGCGTGAGGGTCTGCAGGTAGCGCAACTGCATCGCTTCGCTGCGCCGGGCGAGAATCTCGGCGGCCGCGAGGAGCTTCTCGGAGGCCTGCAGCTCGCCCTCGGCGTGGATCACCTTGGCGCGGCGCTCGCGCTCGGCCTCGGCCTGGCGCGCGATCGCCCGGATCATGGTCTCGTTGATGTCGACGTGCTTGATCTCGACGTTCGACACCTTGATGCCCCAGGCGTCGGTCTGCTTGTCGAGCACTTCCTGGATATCGTTATTGAGCTTCTCGCGCTCGGCGAGCAGCTCGTCGAGCTCGTGCTTGCCGAGCACCGCGCGCAGCGTGGTCTGCGAGAGCTGGCTGGTCGCCTCGCTGAAATTGGCCACCTGGATGATGGCGAGCTGCGGATCGACCACGCGCAGGTAGACCACCGCGTTCACCTTCACCGAGACGTTGTCGCGCGTGATCACGTCCTGCGGCGGCACGTCGAAGACGCGTGTGCGCAGGTCGACGCGCACCATCTGCTGAATCGGCGGCACCACCAGGATCAGCCCCGGGCCCATCACGCTGTGGAAGCGCCCGAGGAAGAACACCACGCCGCGCTCGTACTCGCGCAGGATCTTGATCGACATGAGCGCGAGCAGCACCAGCAGAAACAAGAACCCGACGATGAAGTACATATCAGTCCCTTTCCGGTTCAACGTCCAGCACCAGCCCGTGCATGCCAATCACCCGCAGCTTCTGTCCGCGGCGCACCGCACCAGGGACGCGCACCTTCCACTGCTCGCCCAGCACGCGCGCCCAGCCTTCGCGCTCGAAGTCGTCCAGCGCCTCGCCGCGCGCGCCGATCATCTGCTCGCGGCCGCTCACGACGGCTCGCCGGCGGCTCTTGATCATCATGCCGAGGACGAAGATGAGGAAGCCCGCGCTGCCCACCGCGACGCCGGCGATCAGCGCGAGCGGGATCTCGAAGCCGGGCAGCGCGCGGTCCTCGATCAGCATGATCGAGCCGAGCACGAAGGCGACCACGCCGCCGATGCCGAGCGAGCCGTAGGCCGGCAGGAACGCCTCGGCGACCATGAAGCCGATGCCGAGCAGGATCAGCGCGAGCCCCGCATAGTTCACCGGCAGGAGGTGCAGCGCATACGCGGCGATCAGCAGCGCGATCACTCCCACCACGCCGGGCATCACCAGGCCCGGGTTCATGAACTCGAAGAGCAGCGCGTAGACGCCGAGCAGGATGAGGAGGTAGGCGACGCTCGGGTTGGTGATCACGCCGAGGAACTTGGTGCGCCAGTCGGTCTGCACCTCCTGCACCACCGCACCCGCGACGTGCAGCGTGCGCTTCTCGATGGTCTTGCCCTCCAGCAGATTGAGCAAGGCCGGCACATCGGCGGCAACGTAGTCGATGACTTTCTTCTTGAGCGCCTCCTCCGCCGGCAGGCTCACGCCCTCGCGCACCGCCTGCTCGGCCCAGTCGGCGTTGCGCCCGCGCATCTGCGCGAAGCCGCGGATGTAGGCGACCGCGTCGTTGGTCACCTTGCGGGTCATCGTATCCTCGGTCTTCTTGCCGTCCTTGTCGGCGCCGCCGCCCACCAGCGCCACCGGGGAGGCCGCACCGAGGTTGGTGCCAGGCGCCATCGCCGCGATATGCGAGGCATAGGCGATGAAGGTGCCCGCGCTCGCGGCGCGCGCGCCGCTCGGCGCGACAAACGACGCCACCGGCACCGGCGAGGCGAGGATCGCCTTGATGATCTCGCGCATCGAGGTGTCGAGCCCGCCCGGCGTGTCGATGCGCAGGATGACGAGCTGCGTGCCGTCGG
>DASWER010000257.1:0-1993 GCA_036394655.1 Burkholderiales bacterium | reverse complement strand
CCTATGCCGTGCGATGGCTCGGCGCCGCCGGTGGCCTGCATGGCGTGCGCGTCTTCGAGCCGCAGGTGCCCATGTTGTTCCTCTACGGCGAACGCAAGCCGATCATGTTCCATTCGCGTGCATGGGCGCAGCATCTCGCTGAGCAGCCGAAGAGCCGGGCACTGGGATTCGCCACCGGGCACTGGGTGATGATCGGGCGCGAGCGCGAATTCAACGCTGCACTTCTCGAGTGGCTCGCGGCCTGACGAAAACTGACACGCCCCTCGGGCGGCAAAGCACGACTTACTCCACGAGGTAGATGGAACGCTACACGCTATAGTGCGGGGACCGATATCCGCCTTAGCTGCTTGTCCGCTACTCTCGGCGCGCCCAAGAAAGATTGCGTGGATCAACAAGAACTTCTAAGCAAGGCTGAGCTCGGCGGGGAGCGCGACTCCCCGCGCGACGGCTTTCCCGCACGCATCGGCAAATACGAGATCAAGAAGCCGCTCGGCAAGGGCGCGGCGGCGACGGTGTATCTCGCCGTCGATACCTTTTCCGACAAGCAAGTGGCGCTCAAGGTCATCGACCGCGCGTTCTTCCGCCATCCGGGATTCAGGGAAATCTATCGGCCGCAGTTCCAGATCGAGGCCTCGCTTGCCGGAAAACTGAGCCACCCGCACATCGTCTCCATTTACGACGCGGTGCTCACCGACGACTCCGGCCACATCGTGATGGAGTACGTGCCCGGAGGCAATCTCGCGCCCTACATCAGCGGCCAGATTTCCCTGCCGGTCGACAGCGCGATGGAAGTCGTCTTCAAGTGCTGCGGCGCGCTCGATTACGCGTTTCGCCACGGCATCGTGCATCGCGACATCAAGCCCGCGAATATCATGGTGGGCGAGGGCACCGACATCAAGATCGGCGACTTCGGCGCTGCCTACCTGCGCCACGCCGAGGAAATCCAGACGATACGGCTGGGCACGCCCTCGTACATGTCGCCCGAGCAGATCGAGGAGAATCCGCTTACGCACCACAGCGACATGTTCTGCCTCGGCATCGTGCTCTACGAGCTGGTCACCGGGCAGAGGCCCTTTGCGGCGCGCACGCTGCCTGCCTTGTTCAAGAAAATCGTGTGCGAGGACCCGGTTCCACCGAGCCGGCTGCGGCGCGACGTGCCGCCCGCGCTCGATCATGTGGTGATGCGGGCTTTGAGCAAGGCGCCGGCCGAGCGCTATACGAGCTGGGCGGAGTTCGCCCTGGAGCTTGCCACCATCGGCCGGCTGCGCTCATCGCAGCAATCGGTGCCCGACAGCGAGAAGTACGAATCCCTGAAGCGCGTGAGGCTGCTGAGCTCGCTCAGCGATCCGGAGCTCTGGCAGCTCGTCAAGGCCGGGCAATGGAGCCGCACCGCGCCCAACCAGGTGATCATCGGTGAGAACGAGGAAAGCGACCGGCTCTACTTCCTTGCCAAGGGCGAGGCCAAGGTCACGAAGCGCGGCCGGCTTCTGAACGTGATCCGCGCCGGCGAATTCTTCGGTGAAATGAGTTTCATCACCGGCGGCACGCTGCCGCGGCAGGCGACCGTCGAATCGGGTAGCGAGCTCCTGATCGCCACCTTCGAGCGCGCCGCGCTCGAGCGCGTGCAGGCGAGCTGCCAGCTGCGCTTCGTCTGGGCGCTCCTCAGCAACGTGGTCGACCGGCTGGCGCTGGCCGACGTGCGCCTCGCGCAAAGCGCCTAGTCTAGGCGGCGCGCGTACGCGCCAGGTCGCACACTACTGGAACCTGCGCCGGAACCTGCGCGAGCCGCGGCTCTTCCAGCACCCACTCGACGATCGGCTGGAACTGCTTGCATTCGGCGCTCGCGAGCGCAGTCATCTCGAAGATGCCCGCGCCGCTCTCCGCGGCCTTCATGTAGACGTCGGAATCGATCAGACGCGCGAGCAGCTTCAGGCCGAGCGAATCGAGCAGCTGCTGCAGCGGCGGGTAGGAGGGCATCGAGCGGCGCACCTTG
>DASWER010000256.1:0-5331 GCA_036394655.1 Burkholderiales bacterium | reverse complement strand
GCCGCAATGCTCGGCCTCTCCGAGCGCCAGGTGCGCGTGGTTGCGCCCTACATCGGCGGCGGCTTCGGCCCGAAGATCATGATGTTCTATCCCGAGGAAACATTGGTGCCGTGGGCCGCGATGCGCCTCGAGCGCCCGGTGAAGTGGATCGAGGACCGCGCCGAGCATTTCCTCGCCACCACGCACGAGCGTGGCCAGATCCACGACGCCGAGATGGCGCTCGCGCGCGACGGCAAGATCCTCGGCATCCGCGACGTGTTCCTGCACGACGGCGGCGCCTACGACCCGTACGGCCTTACGGTGCCGATCAACAGCCAGTGCACCCTGCTCAACGTCTACGACGTGGCGCACTACGACAGCACGTTCACCGCGGTGTTCACCACCCTGCCGATCGTCACACCTTACCGCGGCGCCGGGCGCCAGCACGGCATATTCGTGATGGAGCGCCTGCTCGATCTCGCGGCGCGCGAGCTCGGCCTCGACCCGGTGGAGATCCGGCGCCGCAACCTGATCCCGCCCGACGCCTTTCCGTACAACTACGGGATCATCTATCAGGACTTCGAGCCGCTCGAGTACGACAGCGGGAACTACGAGCCGATCCTCGACAAGGCGCTCGAGCTGGTCGGCTACCAGCATTTCCTCCGCGAAGAGCAGCCGAAGCTGCGCGCCGAGGGCAAGCGCGTCGGCATCGGCGTGGTGTGCTATGTCGAAGGAACCGGTATTGGCCCCTATGAAGGCGCCAAGGTGCAGGTGCAATCGAGTGGCAAGGTCAGCGTGGTCACCGGCATCGGCACCCAGGGCCAGGGCCATTACACCGCGTTCGCGCAGATCGTCGCCGACCAGGTCGGCGTCAAGGTCAGCGACGTGGAGGTGATCACCGGCGATACCGACCAGTTCTACTGGGGCGCGGGCACCTTCGCGAGCCGCGGCGCGGTGGTGGCCGGCAACGCGGTCAACGAAGCGGCGAAGGTGGTGCGCCGCAAGATCCTGCGCACCGCCGCCGAGCACTTCGAATGCGCCGAGCAGGACCTGGTGGTCGAGGACGGCGCGGTGCATGTGGTCGGCGTGCGGCAGAAGTCGATCCGCCTGGGCGAGCTCGCCGGCAAGGCCAATCCGATGCGCGGCGCGGTCGAGCCCGGCACCGAGCCGGGCCTCGAGGCGACCAGCTACTTCGGCCCGAAGATGGGCGCCACGGCAAGCGGCGTGCACGCGATGATCGTCGAGGTCGACCCGCAGACCATGATGCTCGAGGTGAAGAAGTACGTCGTGGTGCACGACTGCGGCACGGTCATCAACCCGATGATCCTCGAAGGGCAGATCCACGGCGGCGTGGCGCAGGGCATCGGCAACGCGTTCTACGAGAAGCTGGTGTTCGACGCCGACGGCCAGCTCCTCAATGCCTCGCTCGCCGACTACCTGCTGCCTACCGCGCTCGACGTGCCGCGCATGACGCTCGCGCATACCGTCACGCCCTCGCCCCTCAATCCGCTCGGCATCAAGGGCGCCGGCGAGGCCGGCGCGATCCCGGTCGGGCCGCTCTTCGCGCAGGCGCTCGAGAACGCGCTCGGCCTGCCTGCGAAAAAGATCGAGATCCTCGAGATTCCGCTCAGTCCGTCGCGGCTGTGGGAGATCGCGTGCGCCACTCCGACAACAGGTCGCTAGCGTCCGCCACCAGCCCGAGGTGCAAGGACACCATGGCGAGCGCCGCCTTCTCCAGCGCTTCATCGGTGCCGCGCACCAGATCCTTTAGCACGATCACGCGGTAGTCGCGATTCGCGGCGTCGAAGGCGGTGTTGAGAATGCAGCAGTCGGTGAAGCCGCCGTCGAGCACCACGGTCTGGATCTTCTGGTTGCGCAGCAGGAAGTCGAGGTCGGTCGGATAAAAGGCCGACAACCTGCGCTTCGCCGCGACGTGCATGTCTTGCGGCTCGACTTTCGTCAGCAGCTCGGTCCAGCGCGAGCCTTCGATGGCGTGCGCGTCGGCGTTCGGGATGGCGCCGACGTACAGCGGAAAGGTGCGCCGCCAGGCCGACGCAATGCCGTTGATGTCGTCGACGCCGCCGGGGCGCAATACCGATTTGACGTGGATGATGCGCACGCCGAGAGCGCGCGCCCGATCATGGAAGGCGTCGATCGGCGCGACCAGCTCTCTCGCGCGCGGCGCGGGGCATGGGCAGTCGGGCCCCGGATCCAGGTGGCCGCGGTGCATGTCGATCGACAGGACGGCCGTGACCAAGGGATTTAGATAGTCGGCGAATTCCTCTCCGACATTTTTTACCTGGTTATAGACATGGATTCTCACTAGCGACGCTCCTCCCGAACGTAGGGTTCGCCCAGCGCGCCGGGCTCGCCGCCGCCGCCGAGCTTTCCTTTCGAAGCGGCGAGTCCGGCCCAGATCATCACGGCGAGGGTGATCGCATATGGCGTCATGAATACGAAGTACTGCGGCAGGCGGACGCCGGCCGCCGCGAGCTGCGGAATCAGCGCCTCGATGCAGCCGAAGAGCACCGCGCCGGCGAGCGCGCGCCACGGCGACCAGCGCGCGAAGATCACGAGCGCGACGGCGATCCAGCCGCGCCCGGCCGTCATGCTGTCGACCCACAGCTTGGTGCTGACCACCGAAAGATAGCCGCCGGCGATGCCGGCGATCGCCGAGCCGGCGAGCACCGCGGCGAACCGGTAGCGCAGCACGCTGATTCCGGCGGCGTCGGCCGCCTGCGGGTTCTCGCCCACGGCGCGCAGGCGCAAGCCGAGCCCGGAGTGCGAGAGCACGAACGCCACGGCGAAGAACACCGGCAGCGTGAGGTACACCATCGCATTCTGCCGCAGCGCGAGGGCGCCCAGCCCGGCGAAGGTGCGGTTCTCCCAACCGAACGCCGTGCCCAGCAGGCTGGTAAGCCCCTGGCAGAAGAACACCAGCGCGAGGCCCGAGATCACCTGGTTGATGCGCAGCACGATCACCATGGTGGCGAAAAGAATCGACACCACACCGGCGGCAAGCCCCGCGGCGAGGAGCGACAGCGCGCTGTTACCCAAGGCGAGCTGCGCGCCGACGCCGGCGAGCGCGCCCACCAGCATGAGCCCCTCGGCGCCCAGCGCGAGCACGCCGGCCCGCTCGCACACAATCAGCCCGAGCGCCGCGAGCGCATACGGCACGGCGAAATCCGGCGCGCTCGCGAGCCAGTTCGTGACGATGCTCATCATGCGGGCTGGCCCACTGCGATGCGCCGCACCCGATGGCGGATGAAGAATTCGGAGCCCGCGGCGCAGATGACGATGATCGCCTGGATGAGCTGCACCATTGAGAACGGCACCTGGTAGAACACCTGCAGGCTGCGGCCGGTGACGAACAGCGCCGCCACCAGCACCGCCACTACGGCGGCGGCAAGCGGATTGTTCCGCGCGAGGAACGCAATGAGGATCCCGGAGAAGCCGTAGCCCTGGAAGAAGCCCTGCGTGAGGCGGCCCTCCTGGCCGGCCGCGACCACGAACCCGGCGATCCCGGCGAGCGCGCCGGAAAGCAGCACCGCAGTGAGCATCGTCCTGCGCACCGGCACGCCCACCGCCTCGGCCATGCGCGGGTTGGCGTGGATGAAGCGCATGTACAGTCCGCCGCGGCTAATGTCGGTGAGCCACCAGACGGCGAGCGCGACCACGATGCCGAGCGGGATGGCGACGCTGAAGCCCGGCACAAGGTCGGGCAGCCGCTCGAAGGCGCGGAACTGCGGCGAATGCGGAAAGGCGGTGCGCGTGTCCTTCCAGGCGCCATAGACGAGGTGCAGCAGGAAGTTGCTCGCCAGGTAGTTCAGCATCAGCGTGGAGATGATCTCGTTCACGCCCAGGCGCAGCTTGAGCGCCGCCGGCGCCGCCACCCAGGCGAAGCCCGCGGCGGCGGCCGCTGCGAACATGAGCGGCAGCCGCGTGGCCTCGGGCCCGATCTCGAAGATCGAGACTGCGGTGGCGCCGATCGCGCCCCAGATCATCTGGCCCTCGAGCCCCAGGTTCCAGAAGCGCACGCGAAACGCCAGCGACGCCGCGAGCCCGATCATGATCATGGGCGCCGCCTGGAACAGCACCGCCTGAAGGTTCTGCGCGTCGAAGAATGTCTGCACCACGAACTCCTTGAGGAGATCCGTGGGCGACACGCCCGCGAGCGCGAGGATGGCCGTCGAGATCAGCACGCCCGTGAGGATCGCCGCAGCCAGGATCGCGCCCTGCTGCTGCCACGAGACCCGCTGCCGGATCTCGAGGGCGAAGCGGCGCTCAGGCATGGTCGACCATGGCGCGGCCGATCGCCTGCCGGTCGGCGGGCTGTGCCAGCTCGGCCACGATGCGCCCGCGCGACATGACGCCGACCCGGTCGGCGAGCGACAGCACTTCGTCGAGGTCCTCGCTGATGAGGAGCACCGCGGCGCCGTCGTCGCGCGCGGCGAGCAGCCGCGCGTGCACCTCCGCGCTCGCGCGCACGTCGAGCCCGCGGCTCGGACTGTGCGCCAAAACGAAGCGCGGGCGCTTGCTGAACTCGCGCGCAATCACGAGCTTCTGCGCGTTGCCGCCCGAGAGCAGCGCCGCCTTCTGCCGCACCGAGCGCACGCCCTGCACGTTGAAGTCCGCCACCGCGGCCTGCGCCTCGGCTTCCATCTTCGCGCGCTGCAGGCGCCACGCCGCTCCATAGCGCCCGGCGAGCGCGCCGCCGATGCCGAAGTTCTCGGCCACGGAAAGCGCGCCGGCCAGGGCGATGCCGTAGCGGTCCGCCGGGATTGCCGCCATGCTTTTTTTATTTAAATTGATGATTTCCTCTGCGAGCTCGGATTGGCCATTACCGCCGACACCCGCGAGGCCGTAGATTTCCCCCGCCCTGATTTTCAGGTCCTTGAAATTAAGCACCACATCCCCCGGCTGGAGTGCGGAGCGCTGCGGCGACGCCACGGTGTCTCCGACGATCATCCGCACCAGCTCCGCAGACGGCGTCGCCTTGGGATCGAGCGTGCTCACGGTCCGGCCGGCTCGCATCACGGTGACGCGGTCGGCATAGGTCCGCACATCGGCCATCTTGTGCGTGACGAGGATCACCGCGGCGCCGCCCGCCGTTGCCCCGGAAGTTCCCCCATGGGCTAGCTTGCGAACCGTCTGGAGCAATCGCTCCGCCTCGCTGTCCGTCAGCACGGCGGTAGGCTCGTCGAGGATCAAGATGCGCGCGCCGGCGAGCAGCACCTTGAGGATCTCGACGCGCTGCTGCTCCGCGATCGACAGGCGGTGGACCTGCTGCAGCGGATCGATCTCGAAGCCCAGCTCGGCAGCGCGCACGCGGATCTCGCCCTCGATGCGCTT
>DASWER010000255.1:0-11213 GCA_036394655.1 Burkholderiales bacterium | reverse complement strand
CTGCACGCAGGAGGCGATCCGCATCATGAAGGCGCAGGATCCCAAGGGCGGGCGCATCATCAACAACGGCTCGATCTCGGCGCACGCGCCGCGCCCGATGTCGGTCGCCTACACCTCGACCAAGCACGCGGTCACCGGGCTGACCAAGTGCATCTCGCTCGACGGCCGCAAGCACGACATCGCGGCGAGCCAGATCGACATCGGCAACGCGCTTACCGAGCTCGCCGCGCGCATGGCGAAAGGCGTGCCGCAGGCCGACGGCTCGGTGAAGCCCGAGCCGCTGATGGACGTGGCGCACGTCGGCGCGGCGGTGCTGCACATGGCGAACCTGCCGCTCGACGTCAACGTCCAGTTCATGACCATCATGGCCACCAAGATGCCGTTCGTCGGGCGCGGCTGAGGAGCGCCCCGGCGGCGGGCACAATGCCCGCGGGGAAGGGAGGGTAGCCGCCTGCAGCTGGGCGCAACCGATTTACGCCAGTGGCTACGCCAGCCGGCCGCGTGGATGATTCTTGGCATCGGCGCCGTGGTGTCGCTCTTCGCCTGGCGCTCGCTCACCCTTGAAGTCGAGCATGCCGCTCGCGCGAGCTTCAATACCGTAGTTGCCGAATCGCGCAACGCCATCGAGTCGCGGCTGCGGGACTATCACATCATCCTCGTCGGCCTGCAGGGCCTGCTCGAGGCCAAACCCGACACCAGCCGGCTCAACTTCGAACGCTACATCGAGAACCTCGGGCCCGCGCGCAGCGCGAGCCACGTTCGCGCCTTCAGCTATGCGCGCCGCGTGACCGGCGCCATGAAGAACGAGTACGAGAAATCGGTGCGCGCCGACAAGAGCGTGCATGCGGCGGGCTACCCGCGCTTCGCCATACGGCCGCCGGGCGAGCGCGGCGAATACGTGGTGATCGACTATCTCTCGCCGTTCACCATCAACGAGCGGGGCATGGGCCTCGACCTCATGGCCGATGCGGCGCGGCGGCAGGCGGTCGAGCGCGCGCGCGATACCGGAGCCATGGTAGCGACGGGTCCCATCGCCCTGGTCTCCACGGGGGAACGAGGCGTGAGCATGCGCCTCGCCGTCTATCGCACCGACGCCCTCGTCACGAGCCTCGACGCGCGCCGCGAGCTGTTCGCCGGCGTGGTCAGCGTGACCTTTCACGTCGGCGACGTCGCGGCCGACATCGTGTCGCGCCACGCGGCCGCGGCATTGCAGCTGCGCGTGCTCGATGGCGGCGAGCCGCTCTACGAGAGCGCGCCACTGCCGCCAACACCGAGCGCGTTCCAGGTCGCCGCTCCCCTGTCGATCGGCGGGCGCACCTGGCAGCTCGAGTTCCGCGCGCCGCCCGAGCGCTTCCGCACCGCGGGCGACGCCCTGATGCCGTGGCTCGCGCTCAGCGGCGGCCTGGCCATCAGCGTGCTGCTCGCCGGGCTGGTCGGCTCGCTCTCCACCTCGACGCATCGCGCGCACCGCATCGCCCGGGAAATCACCGAAGACCTGCGCAAGAGCCAGGCCGAGCTCGCCGAGGCGCAGAGGAAGACCGAGCTGCTGATCGAAACGCTGCCCAATCCGGTGTTCTTCAAGGGCATCGACGGCCGCTACCTCGGCGTCAACAGGGCGTGGGAAGCCTTCTTCAAGCGGCCGCGCACCTCGATCATCGGGCGTACGGTGCACGAGCTCTATCCGCACGCGCCCGAAATCGCCGAGCGCATGCACGGCGCCGACCAGAGCCTGTGGGCCGAACCAGGCACGCAAACGTATGAAGCGACCGTCACGCTGCCGGAGGGCACGCAGCGCGACACGATTTACTACAAGGCAACCTTCACCGGTCCGGAGGGCCGCGTCGCCGGCCTGATCGGCACCATCATCGATATCACCGAGCGCAAGCAGGCGGAAAAGCGCCAGGCGATGGAGTATGCCGTTACGCGCCTGCTGGCGAGCGCGGACGAGGCCAGCGCGGCGATCCCGCAAGTCATCCGCGCGATCTGCGAGTCGGTCGGCTGGACCTGCGGAGCGCTGCTGCGCTGGCAACCTGAGTCCCGGCAGCTGGATTACATGGCAGGTTGGGCGGCCGAGACGCCCGATCTGCAGCAACAGCTCGGCACGGCGGCCGCCGAGGCCCAGGCCGGCAGGCAGGCCCTGTGGAAGGCGGACGGCGCAATGAGCTTCCCGCTGCTCATCGGCGGTGAAGTGCTCGGCGTGCTCGCCTTCCTCGGCGCGACTAGCGCGCCGGACGGCCAGCTCATGGCGATGATGCAATCGATCGGCAGCCAGGTCGGCCAATACCTGCAGCGCAAGCAGGCCGAGGAGGCGCTGCGCTTCGTCGCCACCCACGACTCGCTCACCGGCCTGCCCAATCGCGTCATGTTCGGACAGCGCCTCGATCACGCCATCATGCAAGCCAAGCGCCACGGACGGCGCCTGGCGGTCCTGTTCATCGACCTCGACCGCTTCAAGGTCATCAACGACACGCTTGGCCACGAGTTCGGCGACACGCTGCTGCGCGACGTCGCGCAACGGCTCACCCAGAGCGTGCGCGCAAGCGACACCATCGGCCGCCTCGGCGGCGACGAGTTCGTGGTGCTGCTCGAAGAAGTCAGCGCGCCGATGCTCATAGTCGGCGTGGCGCAGAAGCTGATCGCCGCGCTGGCGCAGGGCTTCCCCCTCGCGGGCAAGGAGTATCACGTCTCCGCCAGCATCGGCGTCAGCACCTACCCTGACGATGCCCAGCACGCCCAAGAGCTGCTCAAGAACGCCGACATCGCGATGTACCGGGCGAAGGAACAGGGCCGCAATACGTTCCAGTTCTACGCCGCGCAGCAGAACATCCATACCGTCGAGCGCCTGACGCTCGAATCGGGCCTGCGCCGCGCGCTCGAGCGCGGCCAGCTGGTGCTGCACTACCAGCCGCAGGTCGACATCGCCAGCGGCCACATCGTCGGCTTCGAGGCGCTGGTGCGCTGGCAGCACCCGGAGCTCGGCTTGCTGGCGCCGGCGAGCTTCATTGCCCTTGCCGAGGAGACCGGTCTGATCGTGCCGATCGGGCAATGGGTGATGCATGCCGCCTGCGCCACGCAGCGCGCCTGGCGGGAAGCCGGCCTGCCGTCGCTGCGCATGTCGGTGAACCTGTCGCCGCGCCAGTTCCTGCACGGCAAGCTGATCGACGATATCGCCGGCGTGGTGCGCTCGAGCGCCGCCGATGCGGTGTTCCTCGAGCTCGAGATCACCGAAGGCATGGTGATGAAGGACCCCGAGCACGCGGTCGAGCTGCTGCGCGAGATCCGCAACATCGGCGTGCGCATCGCCATCGACGATTTCGGCACCGGCCACTCCTCGCTCGCCTATCTCAAGCGCTTCCCGGTCGATTACCTCAAGATCGACCGCTCGTTCATCGCCGATATCCCCGCCGACCGCGGCGATGCCGCGATCACCCAGGCGATCATCGCCATGGCGCATAGCCTGCAGCTGAAAGTCATCGCCGAGGGGGTGGAGACGCAGTCGCAGTACGACTTCCTGGTGGCGCAAGGCTGCGACGAATACCAGGGCTATTTCTTCAGCAAGCCGCTGCCGGAAGCCCAGGCGCGCGCGCTGCTGCAGGCTCCGGCGCTAGGCGAGCCTCAGGTTCGTTTCACTGCGCGCTGATCTTCGCGTCGCGGATCAGTCTGCCGTAGCGCTCGAGCTCGGCGCGGATCAGCGCGGCGAATTCCTCCGGCGTCCCGGTCACGATCTCGTTGCCGCCCTGCACCGCGATGCGCTCGTGTACCTCCGGCGCATGCATCGCTCTTGCGATCTCGCTGTTTAGCCGCTGCACTACCGCGCGCGGCGTGCCGGCCGGCGCCAGGACGCCCTGCCACTGCGACAGGTCGAAGCCCGCGAAGCCCGCCTCCTGCATCGTCGGCACCTCCGGCAGCGAAGACGCTCGTCTGCCAGCGGATACGGCAAAGGCGCGTAGCTTCCCACCACGGATCTGCGGCACCGAGGTGATCACCGTGTCGAACATGAACGTGAGCTGTCCGCCGAGGAGATCCGCGAGCGCCGGCGCGCTGCCCTTGTACGGAATGTGATTGAAGCGCGTGCCGGTGGCGAGGCCAAGGAGCTCCGCGGCGAGATGGTTGCCGCCGCCGATGCCGGTCGAGCCGTAGGCAAGGCCACCGGGATCAGCGCGCGCCGCGGCCACCAGGTCGGCGATGGTTTTGTACGGTGCGTCCATGCGCGTCACCAGCACGTACTGGTACAGCGCACATTGCGCCACCGGCGCGAAATCGCGCACCGGGTCGTATGGGACTTTGGCGTAGAGCGCGGGATTGACGACGATCGGACCACTCGCCACCGCAAGGAGCGTGTAGCCATCGGGTGCGCTCTTCGCCACGAAGTCCGTGCCGATGCCGCCGTTGGCGCCGGGCTTGTTCTCGACCACGAACGCCTGCTTGAGGTTCTCGCTCAGCTTCTGCGCCAGTGTGCGCGCCCAGATGTCGGCGTTGCCGCCGGCGACGTAGGGCACGACGACGCGCACCGGCTTGGCTGGATACTCCTGCGCGGTGGCAGGACTCGCGATCAGCCCTAGAAACAGGATGAGCAGTGTTTTCATCGGCGCTTATGATAGGACAATGCAAACGCTGAACCGCACGCACCGCGCGCCGGCCGAGCCGCTGCCGCCGCACGCCGCCGATTGCCACATGCATGTGTTCGGTCCCTTCGAGCGCCATCCGCTCGCCCCACAGCGCGCTTACAACGTGCCCGAGGCATCGCTCGCCTCGCACCAGCGCATGAAGGCGCAGGTCGGGCTCGAGCGCACGGTGTTCGTGCAGGCGAGCGGCCACGGCCTGGACAACGGTGCGCTGCTCGCCGCGCTCGCCGAGATCGGCGCGCGCGGCCGCGGCGTGGCGGTAGTCGCGCCGCAGGCGCCGCTCGTAGAGTTGCAGCGCCTGCACAAGGCCGGCGTGCGCGGCGTGCGCCTCAACCTCTATACCTTCGCCGAGCGCCACAGCGGCGAGCCGGCGACGCTGCTCAGGACCTACGAGCGCCTGGTGGCGCCGCTCGGCTGGCATCTGCAGCTTTTCTGCGATCCCGACATGCTCGCCGCACTGGCACCGAGCATCGCGCGCTCGAGCGTGCCGGTGGTGATCGACCACATGGGGTTGCCCGATGCCGCGCACGGCGTGGAGCAGCCGGTGTTCCAGACGGTGCTCCAATTGGCCGGTAAAGCCTGGGTCAAGATCGCCGGCGCCGATCGCATCACCCGCAGTACCGGTAACCTTCGCGACGCCATTCCATTTATCCGCGCGCTGGCGCAAGCCGCGCCGCAGCGCCTGGTATGGGGCTCCGACTGGCCGAACATCGGCTTCCATACGCGCCAGCAGGTGCACGACGATTCGCTGCTCGCGCATCGCGAGCTCGATGCGGGCGAGCTGCTCGACGTCCTGCTGGAGGCCGTGCCCGATGCCGATACGCGCTCGGCGATCCTCGCGCGCAATCCCGAAGCGCTCTACGGCTTCTCGACGTCCTCGTAGTTGCGCTGCTCGAAGCGCGGCGTGCAGATCGCCAGGAACGTGAGATCTTCTGCACCTACATTCGTGATGCGCTGCCGGCAAAGCGGCGGGATGAGCACCACGTCGCCCGCCGTCACCTCCTGCGCCGGCAGATCGCCGATCTCGACCCGACCGCGTCCCCCGATGATCACGTAGCGCTCGGCCGTGCCGATCAGGCGGTGCCATCGCGTCGTGATGCCGTGGGCGACGCGCGCCAGCGCGATCGATGCATCGGGATCGTCCGGTGTGTTGGCGAGCTCTGTGATGAAGCAGCCTTCCGCGGTGTAGTACTCGCTGTCGCGCTCAAGGGACCCAACGGCGGGCTTCAGGTCGGAAACGGCTTGCAACAGCATCAGCGCAGCCGACTTCGCGAGCGCGGTATCACGTGGCGATGCGGACAGGTCGTTCTCGAAGCGCAACGCGAGAGTGCGGTACAAGCTCCAGAACTGGCTCGCGGATAGACGCGCTTCCATGCGCGCCACCGTGGCGGTCAATTCTGCTTCCGACGCTGCCTGCGACGCGATCAAGCCGCTTGGGCCGCCTTCGCAACGCAAGACGGTAGCGCGGCGCTGTCGAGGCCGTAGAGCTGGCACACGTTCCCCGCCAGCACCTTGGCCTGCGTCTCGGCCGGCAGATGACCCAGATCGCGCCGGATCACCTTGAGCGAGTTCGGCCAGGTGGAATTCCAGTGCGGATAGTCGTTCGACCACATGACGTTGTCCTGGCCCCAGCGCTCGAGGTTATGGCCGCAGACAGCGTCGTTGAAGAAGCAGGAAAACACCTGGCGCCGCATGTACTCGCCCGGCTCTTTGGTCATCGGCACCGGCTTCTTGTCGCGAAAACGCCGGTAGTAGTAGTCCCATTGCTGGATCACGAAGGGCAGCCAGCCGGCTTCGTTCTCCACGGTGACCAGCTTGAGCTTCGGATTGCGCTCGAGCACGCCGTAGAAGATGAAATCGTAGAGCGCGTTCGTCACGTCCATCAGCTTCAGGTTGACGCTGCCGCGGTAATGCTCGGTGTCTTTTCTTTCTTTGCTGTGGTAGCTGTGTCCCGTCAGGATGTGCATGCTGACCGGCGCCTGCAGATCCTGCGCCGCCGCCCAGAACTTGTCGTAATGGCGGGAATGAAACGGCAGATCCGGATGCGGCGCCTGCCAGATGATCGCGCCGTTGAGACCGGCCTTGCGGCAGCGTTGCAGCTCCGCGACTGCATGATCGATGTCGTACATGGAAATCGCCGCAATACCGATCAGCCGATCGCGCGCCACACTGCAGTACTCCAAGAGCCAATCGTTGTAGACGCGGAAGCAGGCTTCCTGCAGGCCGGCGTCGTGCAGGCCGAACAGGCCAAGCATCAGCGTCGGATAGAGCACTTCGGCGGAGAGGCCGTCGAGCTCCATCTCCTTGATGCGCGCGTGCGGATTGGCGCCGCCTTCGCGTTGCTGGAAGCCTTCGCCGAGCTTGTGCGGCGGGAACAGCGGCGCGGCTTCGCGATATTTCTCCGGCACGCCCTTCTTCCAGAGGTCGACCGGCTCCATGACATGCGAGTCGGCAGATATGATGACCTGCGCGATGACGTCGTCGATCACTCGAAGAACTCGCCGTCGCGGTACACCACCGGCACGCGCTTGTTCTCCTTCGAATCACCGGGCATCGCCTCGCCGCGGATGTTCAGCCGTCCGCTTGCGTCCTGCGGCCCTACGCGGCAGCCGATCCGGATCAGCACCAGCGGCTCCTGGCTGATCGCCTCGAACCAGTAGTACGCGCCCGCGGGAAGCATGATGCCCTCGTGCTTGCCAACATCGGTGTGGCCGCCGTCGGCGTCGTAGTAGCGCGCCTTGCCCTGCAGCACGAGGAAGGTGTGGTCCTCGTTCGGGTGCGTATGCAGTCCATTCTCGCCGCCCGAGGCGTAGACCTTGAGCGTTGCCCACATGTTGTCGGTCTTCGCCATCAGCGTATTGGTGCGCCCCTTATCCAGGAGCTGCGCACGCATCTTGAAGAACGACGCTTTCTTCGCCGCCACCTTCTTGTCCTGCTTGGCCGCCGCCTCGGTAGTCATTCGCTCTCTCCTCAAGCCAGCACGATGCTAGATTACTGCATATGAGGGGGGATCTTCATGATCCGGCTTCTTGCTGCGGTGCTCCTTTTCGCATCCGGTCCAGCCGCGCCGCAACCGTACCCCGTCAAGCCGGTGAAGCTCATCGTGCCCTTCGCCCCCGGCGGCGGCAGTGACGTCAGCGGGCGCTTCATCGCCCAGAAGCTCAGCACGGCGCTCGGGCAACAAGTGGTGGTCGAAAACCGGGCCGGCGCGGGCGGCCTGATCGGCGTCGAGGCCGGCATCAAGTCGCCGCCCGACGGCTACACGCTGACGCTCCTGCCGTCGAGCTACACGGCGTACCCGAGCATCTACAAGCTAAAGTTCGATCCGATCAGCGACCTCGCGCCGATCATCCAGATCTCTCAAGGACCCTTGCTCGTCGTGGTGCATCCCGCGCTGCCGGTGAACACGCTGCAGGAGCTGGTCGCGCTCGCGAAATCCAGGCCGGGCAAGCTCAATTTCGCCTCGCCCGGGCAAGGCACCACCCTTCAGCTCGCCACCGAGCTGTTCGCAACCATGGCCGGGATCAAGCTGCATCACGTGCCTTACAAGGGAACCGGCCCCGCGCTCACCGACACGATCGCCGGCCAGACCGATTTGTACTTCAGCGGCATTTCGACCGCGCTGCCGCAGGTGAGATCGGGAAGGCTGCGTGCCATCGCGGTGACGACAGCCAGGCGCGTTGCAGCCGCCCCCGAGGTTCCGACCATCGCCGAGTCCGGATTGCCGGACTACGAAGTCGTCGTCTGGTATGGCCTCGCCGGTCCCAAGGGCCTGCCGCGCGCGATCGTGAACCGCATCAACCGCGAAGTGGCGCTCGCCCTGAAGTCGCCGGAGGTCGGGGAGCGACTCGAGCACGACGGCTCGCTGCCCGCCGGCGGCACGCCCGAGCAATTCCTCGCGCGGATCAAGCAAGAGATCGAGGTGTGGCGCAAGGTGGTCAACGATGCCGGCATCAAGGCCGAGTGAGTCGCCTCGTTCAATCATCTGCCCTGGACCGTATGTAGGCCCAGAGCTGATCGAACTCTTCCGCGCTGAGCACGCCGCCCCACGCCGGCATCTGGCCCTTGCCCTCCTTGGTGGCCTTGTCGAAACGAGGCCGTTCGTCGGCGCGCAGCCGTCTCAGATCGAAGATCGCGCCCGCACTCACCAGCCTTTCGCCATGACACTGCGCGCAATGGGTCTGGTAGACCTGCGCCCCGGCTTCGATCAGGGACCGATCCTGTGCCCAGGCACCTTGTGCGATCGCCAACGCACAGAGAACGGCTTTTTTTCTCACAGCTAGGGCAAGGCGAAGACGAAGATGGCGTTGTGTCCGCGCACCGCTCTCGGCATGGACTTCTGCGTGAGTCCCAGCGGGCCCGCGGTGACCGACTGACCTTCGCCGGTGAACACCATCACGTACTGCTTCCCGTTCACGGCGTAGCTGATGGTGCTGTTCATGACCATGCCGCCGACCACCGCTTCCCAGAGGATGCTGCCGCTGTCGGCGTCGAGCGCGCGGAGGCGCCGGTTCTGGTCGCCCCAGAAAACGAGATCGCCTGCGGTAACCAGCGCCGAGCCGGCGCTCGCCTGGGGCTGCGAGTAGAGCACGCGCAATTCGCCCGTCGCCAGGTCGATCTTGCCGATGTTCATGTACTTGTTCGGGTCGGAGCCCGGCCGGATGATTCCCGCGCGCGGTCCCCAGCCGGTCTTGCTCTTGCTGTTCGCGGTCATCGTCAGGCACTGATCCTGAAAGGGGACATAGAGCGAATTCTTGCCCGGGTGATAGGCGATCGACCAAAGGCTGCGCGTGTTGTGGTAGCACGCCATGATGTTGTCGCCGTCTTTCCAGAAGAGCTTGTCGGGGTTGACGCGCGTCTGGCCGGTCTTCACATCGATGTGGTTCATGTTGATGTTGGGATCGTCGTAGGGAAACGGCCTCGCCCACAGGAACGCGCCGCTCGAGCGCTCGACGACGAACAGGCCGCCGCCTTCGGCGATCGTCACCACGACGTCGCGCTCCTCGCCCGGCACGATGGCTGGGTTGATCCACTTCGCGTGCCTGGGATCAAGGTTGAGGCGCGTGCGTACGAGGATGCGCTCCTGGTTGTGATCTGAATCCCAATCGTCGCCGGGAAGCTGCTGGTAGTACCAGACGAGCTTGCCGGTCTCGACGTGGAGCGCGACGGTCGAATTGCTGTAGAGGTTGGCCGGCGCCGAGAGCGATACGGCATCGGCGCGGCCATGACGCGTGAGTCGCGTGTAGGGATTCGGATTGGCGACGCCCCAGTACAGGACCTTGCGTTTCGGATCGTACGAGCCGGGCAGGCCCCAGGGGGACGCGGCGCGCTCTTCCACCGGCATGCCGGCCCAGGTGTCGCCGCCCGGCTCGCCCGGCGCGGCCGTCGTGTAGAACCTCCAGACTTCCTTGCCGGTCTTCGCGTCGTGCGCGGCGATGAAACAGTTCTCGCGCTTGCTTTGCTCGCAGGTACGGTTCGAGATGACCTTGCCGTCGGCGACGAGCAGGCCGCCGGCCGTCTGGCCGCCGTTGTCGACCTTGGTTTCCCAGCGCAGCTTGCCGGTTCTTGCGTCGAGCGCCAGCAGAAATCCGTCCGGCGCCGCGAAATAGATCATGTCTTCGTAGATCCCGAGGCTCTTCGCGCGCGCGGCGGCCGGGGTGACGGTCCTCGGATAGTCGCGCTGATACTCCCAGATCAGATCGCCATTGGTGGCGTCGACCGCCTGGATCGTGGCGCCGGGCGCGTTCAGATACATGACGCCGCGATAGACGATCGGCGTCGACTCCTGCGTGCCGTTCGCCAGACCTCGTGCCCACGCCATGCGCAGCCGGCCGACGTTGCTCTTGTCGATCTGGTTGAGCGGGCTGTAGCGCTGCTGATCGAAGGTGCGGCTGACCATCAGCCAGTCGGCCGGATCCGGATTGGCGAGGACGGCGTCCGTGACCGGCCGGAAGTCAATGACCTGCGCGGCGGTCGTCGCTGCGAAAACACTGAGAACGATGCCGGACAAAGCGCCGATCATGATTGCCTCCCGTCGTTTTTAGCTCACCGTTGGATTAGTGTAATGCCATGCATCGTTTGCTTCTGTCCCTGACGGCGCTGGCGACGGCCTGGTCCGCCTTCGCCCAGGACACGTCGTTGCTGCGCTATGAGGGCGCGGACCGCATCGAGAAGGTCGCTGCGGCGGCACGGAAAGAAGGCTCGTTCATGCTGTACACGAGCTTCGCCGAAAAGGACCTGCCGCGGCTCACGGCCGCGTTCGAGAAGCGCTACGGCGTCAAGGTGAGAGTATGGCGCTCGGCCTCCGAGAAGGTGCTGCAGCGCGCGGTCATCGAGACCGGGGCCGGGCGCCACGAGTTCGATGCGATCCATACCTCGGCGCTCGAGATGGAGGCGCTCTACCGCGAGAAAGTGCTGCAGCCCGTGGCGCCGGCGCACGGCGTGCAGCTGCTCGCCGGCGCGCTGCGCCCGCATCGCGCCTGGACCGCGACCTATCTCTCGTTCTGGGTGCAGGCTTACAACACCAGCGTGGTGAAGAAAGAGGACCTGCCCAGGACCTACCAGGACCTGCTCGACCCGAAGTGGAAG
>DASWER010000254.1:0-2144 GCA_036394655.1 Burkholderiales bacterium | reverse complement strand
GGCGGCGGCGCCGACATCGCGGCGCGCGTCGTGGCGCTGCACATCGGCACCGAGCTTGGGCAGCCGGTGGTGGTCGAGAACTACGGCGGCGCTGGCGGCACCATCGGCACCTCGCGCGCGGCGCAGGCGGCGCCCGACGGCTACACGTTGTTCGTCGGCACGCCGAGCACGCATGGCACCAATCCCGCCGTCTATACCAAGCTGGCCTATGACCCGATTCGGGACTTCTCGCCGATCGGGCTGATCGGCACCTCGCCCTTCCTGTTGATCGTGCATCCCTCGGTGAAGGCGCAGTCGGCGAAGGAGCTGATCGCGCTGGCGCGCGCGCACCCGGGCGAGCTGAACTACGCCTCCTTCGGCAACGGCAGCATCAACCATCTCGGCGCGGAGCTCTTCAACTCGCTCGCCAACATCGACGTTCGCCACGTGCCGTACAAGGGCGGCGCGCCGGCGCTCGTCGATCTGATCGCCGGCCGCGTGCAGTACACCTTCGACGGCAGCGCTGCGGTGCCGGCGATCCGCGCCGGGCAGGTCAAGCTGCTCGCGGTGGGCAGCGTCCAGCGCTGGCACGTGTTCGCCGACACGCCCACCATCGCCGAGAGCGCGCTGCCGGGATTCGATCTCACTACATGGTATGGACTGTTCGCCCCGGCAAAGACGCCACAGGCGGTGATCGACCTGGTCAACACCAAGCTCAACGCGGTGCTCGCGCTGCCGCAGGCAAAAGACAGTTTCGCCAAAATGGGCTTCGATCCAGCGGGCGGAACGCCCGACGTGCTGACGAAGAAGGTGCGCGACGAAGTTTCGAAGTGGACTGACATCGCGCGCCAGAAAAACATCCGCGTCCAGGACTGAGCGCGAAATTTTTTTTGTCGCAATTCGTTGACGCTGCGCGCGGCGCGGTGCATCCTGTCGGCACGTTGTTTTAATTCCAAAGCAGTTCTGTCCAAAGCAGTTCTGAAGTGGCAGCCTTGGGGAGGGCCTGGTGCTTCACGATATCCACACCCGCGCACTGCGACGCGCCGCCCAGATTCTCGGCGGCGACGAAAAGCTCCGTCTGCATCTAGGGGCATCCGAGACCGATTTTTCAAACTGGAGCGGCGAACGCGAGCTGCCGCGCAACGTCTTTCTGCGCCTGGTCGACATCATCACCGACGAAGAGGTGCGCAAGGTCGGCGCCTACGCCAAGCGCTGAGTTGTCCACAGGCCCCTGTGGACATCTTGTGGGTGCGCTGTTCATAAGCTGTGAAAAGCATCGCCATCGACCGCTCCAAGCGCCTGCGCGAGGAGCCGCACAAGGGCCATAACCGCTGGCACCCGGACATCGCGCCGGTGATCGAGGTCGACGAGCTGGAAGAGCTCGCCCTCGAGACGCGCGATGCCAACGACGGCCAGATTCGCGCGCATACCACCGCCAGGGATCTCGAGCGCCTGGAGCGCACCATCGCCCATCCGCTCACCGGGCCGGTGTACGTAAAGGGCGCGAAGCCCGGCGATCTACTGGAGATCGAGTACCTCGACATCCTGCCCGAGCGCTACGGCTGGACGCGCTTCGCTCCCGGCGGCGGCTTCCTGCCGGAGCTCTTTGACTATCACTTCGTGGTGCACTGGGACATCAACCCGCAGTACGCCACCTCGCCGCAGCTTCCGGGCGTGCGCATCCCCAACGGCTCGTTCATGGGCACCGCCGGCGTGGCGCCGTCGCACGAGCAGCTGAAGCGCTGGACCGCGCGCGAGGCCGAGCTCAAGGCGCGCGGCGGGCGCGTCTGGCCGCCGGATGTCGCGGGCGCGGTGCCGGCGCAGATGAAGATCGCGACCGAAGGGCTGCGCACCATCCCGCCGCGGGAGAACTGCGGCAACGCCGATATCAAGCAGCTCACCAAGGGCTCGCGCCTGTTCATCCCGGTCGCCGTGGACGGCGCGCTCTATTCAGTGGGCGACGGCCACTACGCGCAGGGCGACTCCGAGTGCTGCGGCACGGCGATCGAGATGGACGCGACCGCGGTGGTGCGCTTCCGCATCCATCATGGCGAGGCGGCGCGCCATGGCATCGTCTGGCCGCGCTTCGCGCATCCGGGCCTGTTCGCCCCGGCGGAGCACGCCGTGCCGCGCAACTTCATCGCGACGATGGGCATGCCGATCAC
>DASWER010000253.1:0-5604 GCA_036394655.1 Burkholderiales bacterium | reverse complement strand
TCGTCGGCTGCGGCGGCCTCTACCCGGTGTCCGCCACCGAGGCCGAGATCCGCAAGATGTACTTCCTGCCCGACGCGCGCGGCAAGGGATATGGCCGGCGACTCTTGACGGAGCTGATCGGCGCGGCGCGCGACCGCGGTTATCGGCGCGTGGTGCTCGAAACCGCAGCGGTGCTCAAGGAAGCGATCGCGCTCTATCGCAGCGCGGGCTTCAAGCCCTGTGCGCGCGAGCGCATCGCCTGCCGCTGCGATCAGGCGATGGCGCTGGAGCTCAGCTAAGCCTTCGGCCGCGCCCGCGCCGCGCGCGGATGTCGTTCACCATGATGGTGAAGACCAGGCCGAGGCCGCCGATGGCCGCGGCGAGGAACAGCAGGATCGCGATCCCCGGGTAGCCGAACAGGCGAAACGAGGTCTCGACGCGCATCAGGAGCGCCGCGCCGACGATCAGCGCGGCGAGCACCAGTCCCGTGGCGATGCGGTTCGCCACTTTCTGCATGCCTTCCATGAGGCGCGTCTCGTCGATCGCGTTGACCTTCACCGCGAACTCGTTGTCGGCGAGGCGATCGAGGATGCGGTTGATGCGCCCGGGAAGGTGCTGCACGAAGTTCTTGAGCTCGACCGCGGTGCTGAAGAACGAGCCGAGCGAGAAGTCGCGCACGATCTGCTCTTGCGTGATGTCGGCGGCGTGGCGGCGGATCGCGGCGTTGGCGTCGAAGCGCGGCGCGAGCGTCAGGCCGATCTCGTCCAGGTTGAGCAGCGTCTTGCCGATCATGGCGAGCTCGGGCGGCAGCCGGATGCCGTGATCGGCGGCGACCTTGAGGAGCATCAGCACCGCGCGCCCGACCTGCGGCCGCTGCATCGCCACCTCCTGGTGCTGGCCGATGATGTCCGCGACGCCGCGCCGGAAACCCGCGGTATCGGCGCCCTCGCGCTGCTCGGCGACCAGCAGCAGCACCTTCACCGCTTCGTCGGGACGGTTGTCGCTCACCGAGAGCAGGAGCTGCAGCAGCCGGTCCTGCAGCGCCGGGCGCACGCGCGCCACCATGCCCAGATCGATCAGCGCAATGCGCTGATCGATGAGGAATACGTTGCCCGGATGCGGATCGGCGTGGAACAGGCCGTCGCGCAGCATCTGCTTGAGATACGCGCGGAACAGCGCGTCGGCGAGCCGGTCGCCGTCGAGCTCGAGGCGCGCGAGCGGGGAGAGCTTCGTGATCTTGACCCCCGGGATGAACTCCATCGTCAGCACTCGCGAAGTGCTATAGGTCATCACCGGCTGCGGGATGACGATCTCCCGGATCTCCTTCAGGTTGTTGCCGATGGTGACGAGGTGCAGCGCCTCCTGGCGGAAGTCGAGCTCGCGCAGCATCGACTTGCGGAATTCCTCGAACAGCAGCGCGAGGCCGAAGCGCCGCCCGACCTCGGTGTGCTCGTCGAGGAATGCCGCGACCTCGCCGAGCGCCTCGAGGTCGTCGAGCACCTGCTCGCGGATTCCCGGGCGCTGGATCTTGAGCGCGACCGCACGTCCATCGCGCAGCCTGGCGTAATGCACTTGCGCAATGGAGGCGGCCGCCACCGGCTCCGGCTCGATCGTCTCGAACGCCTTTGACAGGCGCACGCCGAGCTCGTCTGTCAGGATTTTCTCGACTTCGGCGTAACTAAACGCCTCGACCTCGTCCTGCAGCCTCGCGAGCGCGTCGGCATAGACCGGCGGAATGATGTCGGGTCGCGTCGAGAGGAGCTGCGCGAGCTTGATGTAGGTCGGACCGAGCTTCTCGACGTCGCGCGCCAGCTCGCGCGCTTCGGGAATGCGGGCCTCGTCGTCTTCCACCTCCTGAGGCAGCAACTCGTTCAGGCCGGCGCGGGTCACGAGATCGCGCCGTCCGTACTTGAACAAGAGGCGCGCGAAATCCTTGTAGCGCTTGAGATGTTCCGGCCGCAGGGAGAGGTTCACGGGCCCTGTACAGCAATTTACAGACCCGGCTAATGCCTCTGCAGGCGCAGCTCGAGGTGGCGCTTCACGTCCGGCCATTCGGACAGCACGATGCTGTACATCACACTGTCGCGCACCGTGCCGTCTCGGCGCACGGCGTGATGGCGCAGCACGCCGTCTTTCTTCGCGCCGAGCGCCTCGATCGCGCGCTGCGAGGTGAAGTTGAAGTTGTCCGTCCTCAGGCCGACCACCTTGCACTCCAGCGCATCGAACGCATGCGCAAGCAGCAGCAGCTTGCACGCGGTGTTGACGTGGCTCTTCTGCCAGCGCTTCGCGTACCAGGTGTAGCCGATCTCGACGCGGCTCGCGTCCTTGATGATGTCGTGGTAGCGCGTGCTGCCCGCGATGGCGCCGCTCGCGAGCTCACGCACCACGAACGGCAGCATGTGCCCCGCGTCGCGCCCGGCGAGCGCCTGCGCGATGTACGTGTCCGTCTGCTGCGGCTCCGGCACCGATGTGAACCACAGGCGCCACAGCTCGCCATCCGCGGCCGCCTTGGCGAGCGCATCGCGATGCTCGCGCGCGAGCGGCTCCAGGCGAACGCCATGGCCTTCGAGCGTGACGGGGCGCGGCTCTTTCATATGGCGCCGAGTCTACAATGGCGCGGCAATGGACAAGGACAAGACCAGGCAGGCAGTCGAGCAAGTGTTCCGCGACATGGCCGGCGCGATGACCGCCGGCATGGCGTTCGTCGGCACGCGCACCGGCCTCTTCCGCGCGATGGCCGGCAAAGGCGCGCTGACCGTGGAGGACGTGGTGCGCGCATCGAAGCTGGAGCGCCGCTACGTCGAGGAATGGCTGCGCGGCATGGTCAGCGCCGGCTATGTCGAGTACCACGCCGCCAAGGAGACCTATACGCTGCCCGACGAGATGGCCTATTTCGTCGCCTCGGAGGGCACCGACCATTTCGTCGGCGGCATGTGGGAGATGGTGCCGGCGCTGATGCGCGTCGCGCCGCGCGTCGCCGAGGCGTTCGAGAAAGGCGGCGGCGTGCCGTTCGCCGACTTCGGTCCCGACTGCGTCAACGCGCTCGACCTCATCAACCGCGGCCAGTACGAGAGCCGGTTCGCCGACTACTGGCTCAAGGGGCTGCCCGACGTAGTAGCGCGCCTTAAGAGTGGCGGGCGCATGCTGGACTTCGGCTGCGGCTCCGGACGCGTTGCCATGGCCATCAAGCGCGCGTTTCCGCAGGCCGATGTAAGTGGCTACGACGTCGATGCGGCATCGATCGCCCGCGCGCGCGAAGCCGCTTCCGATGTGAAAATCGATTTCTCGACCGGGCTGCCGGGCGGCCAATTCGACCTGGTGACCATCTGCGACTGCATCCACGACCTCGCGGCGCCGGTGGAGACGCTGCGCCAGGTCCACCGGCTGGTGAAGCCCGAGGGCACGCTCTTCATCGTCGAGCCCAAGGCCGCCGACCGTCTGGAGGACAACCGCAACCCGGTGGCGACGATGTTCTACGGCTTCAGCCTGTTCCACTGCATGACGCAGTCGCTCGCGCGCGGCGGGCCGGGCCTTGGAACCTGCATGGGACCGGGCCAAACTGAGAAACTGGTGCGCGACGCGGGCTTCCGCGGGTTCAGAATGCTCGACATCAAAAGCATGACCAACCTCTTCTACGCCGCCACCCCATGAACAAAGAACTCGCGCCCTCATTGGCACCCTCGGGAAAGCTGCGCATCGGGCTCAACTATTCGAACTTCCTGCTGGTGCTGGGCGATGAGCCCAACGGCGAGCCACGCGGTATCGCGCCCGACCTAGGGCGCGAGCTGGCGCGCCGCGCCGGCCTGCCGTTCGAGTTCGTCAAGTTCGACGCGGCGGGCAAGTTGTTCGACGCGGTGAAGAGCGCCGCGTGCGACGTCGGCTTTCTCGGCGCCGAGCCGCAGCGCGCCGACGAGGTGGATTTCACCAGCGCGTACCTCGAGATCCCGGTGACGTTCCTGGTGCCCGCGGGCTCGCCGATAAAGCAGATTGCGGACCTCGACCGCGAGGGCGTGCGCGTCGCGGTATCCGAACGCAGCGCCTATGATTTGTTCTTGACCAGAAACCTCAAGAAGGCGCAGCTGGTGCGCGCGAAAGGCATCCCGGCGTCGTACGACGCGTTCATCGCGCAGAAGCTCGAAGCCCTCGGCGGCCTGAAGCCCAAGCTGGTCGAGGAGCAGGCGCGCACCCCGGGCTCGCGCGTGCTCGACGGCCAGATCACCGGCGTGCAGCAGGCGATCGGCGCGCCGAAGGGACGCGGCGCGGCGTCGAAGTACCTGCGCGAGTTCGCCGAGGATGTGAAGCGCTCGGGCTTGGTGGCACGCATCATCGAGAAGCACGGCGTGAAAGGCGTGAGGGTGGCCCAATGAATGAAATGCGGAACTCACTGCGCGTCTATTGGCGGCCGGGTTGCTCGAGCTGCGTCAAGGTGAAGGAGTTCCTGAGCAACCTCGGCGTCGAGTTCGAGTCGATCAACGTCTCGGCGCGGCCCGAGGCGATGGACGAGCTGCGCGAGCTCGGCGTGCGCACGGTGCCGGTGGTGGCACGCGGCAAGGAGTACGTGTTCGCGCAGGAGCTGGCCGACGTTTCCGAGTTCATCGGCCGCAAGGTCGATTTCCGCAGGCTGCCGCCGCCGGCGTTGCACCAGAAATGGCAGACGGTGCTCGCAGCCGCACAGCGCCACGTGATGCAGATACCGGCCGAGCGCTTGCAGCAGCGCGCGACGCCCGGCCGCGACCGCAGCATCCGCGACCTCGCCTATCACGTCTACCAGGTGCCGGACGCCTTCCTCCAGGCGGTGGAACACGGCGCGCAGGATCTGACCGCGGTGTACAACGCGCTGCCGCCCGCAAACGTGACCAGGGTGGATGACATTCGCGCCTATGGCGCGGCGGTGGCAAAACGGCTCGATGCGTGGTGGCGCCGCGACGGCAATGGCGCGGCGGGCGCGAAGGTCGAGACCTACTATGGCGAGCAGCCGCTGCACCACGTGATGGAGCGCTGCACCTGGCACTCGGCGCAGCACGCACGCCAGATCATCGCGGTGCTGGAGGGCTTCGGCATCAAACCGGACCGTCCGCTCAGCGCCGAGGATTACGCCGGATTGCCGCTGCCAGCGGGGCTCTGGGAATAGACCTTTGCTGCGCCTGCTCGTCGTCTGGCTGATCAACACGCTGGCGCTCATCGCGGTCGCTTACCTGCTGCCGGGCGTGAGCGTCGCGAGCTTCGCCTCCGCGCTGGTCGCCGCGCTGGTGCTCGGCCTGGTCAACACGGTGATCCGGCCGATCCTGATCCTGCTCACGCTGCCGGCGACGATCCTCACGCTCGGCCTGTTCATCTTCGTGATCAACGGCCTCTTGTTCTGGTTCGTCGGCTCGTTCATCCAGGGCTTCGTGGTGGCCGGCTTCTGGTGGGGCGTGCTCGGCGCGATCGTCTACAGCCTGATCTCGTGGCTGCTGTCCGCGATCGTGCTTCATCGCCGGCCGGCCAGCTCGCCGCACCAATAATTACGTACTTAGTACGGAATTACGCGGTGCGCTCGGAGCGCTGGGCCGACGAGAACAGCGCGGCGAAGGCCTGAGCGTCGAGCGGCGGGCTGAAGAGATGGCCCTGCCACTGCTCGCAGCC
>DASWER010000252.1:0-10599 GCA_036394655.1 Burkholderiales bacterium | reverse complement strand
CGAGCTGGCCGGTGTGGTCGGCGTGGAAGTGGCTGATGCCGACGTACTTGACCTGCTCGGGCTTCACCTTGAGCTCGGCCAGGCGCTCGACGATGCCGACCTTCGGCGCGTTGGGGTTCGAGCCCGGCGCGAAGCCGGTGTCCCACACCATGTAATCGTCGCCGTGCTTGATCAGGTAGCAGCTGAACGTGAAGGTCAGCGCGAGATCCTTGTAGGCGAAGGTATCGCTGAAGCGCTCGGCGACTACCGTCGGCTTGGCGCCGGTGCCGCAATCGATGCGCGCGAGACTCATTTCGGGCGTTTGCGCGAACGCTGGCAGGCCGACCAACGTGCTCGCGATAGCGAGTAAGGACAAGGTTCTCAGCATGTTTCCTCCCCAAGGTGAATCAAGGCGCGCATGGTGCACGCTCGCATGCGAACCGGTCAATTGCCGGTTCAGCGTTTCTTCGGCTTCGCCGGCTGCACAGCCTTCCAAACTTTATATTCCGCCGGCATGCACACGGCGCATGGCCGGTAGCCTGCCGCCTTGGCCGTGCGCTCATCGATGAAGAACACGCGGTGCCTCACATACCCAGCGCGCGCGATGGCCTGATTCGCCGCGCGGCAGTTGAGGCGCCCGTAGATGCGCTGCCCGCGATGTCCGCCGAGAGATCCGGGGACCGCACTCCGGTAGGGCTCGCGATTGGCGTCCAGCAAGGTCCAGAACTTCTTGCTCACTGCAAGTACTGTATCTTGTGCGGCGAAAAATGCCCAAGATCGTCTCGGTCGAGCTGCTGCACGTCGACCTTCCTCCACCCGTGCCGCGTAGCGACGCGATCCAGTCTTTCGTCACGCAGGAGACGCCGTTCGTGCGCATCGCGTGCGACGACGGCTCGCAGGGCGCGGGCTACAGCTACACCATCGGCACCGGCGGCTCATCCGTGATGGCGCTGCTGCGCGACCACCTCGCGCCGCGCCTGATCGGTCGCGACCCCGCGCTCATCGAGCAGATCTGGCGCGAGCTGATGTTCGCGACCCACGCGACGACCGTCGGCGCGATCACCAGCCTTGCGCTCGCTGCGATCGACACCGCGCTATGGGACCTGCGCTGCCGCCGCGACCGCCAGCCGCTATGGCGGGCTGCCGGCGGCGCAAGACAGCGCATTCCGGTCTACACCACAGAGGGTGGCTGGCTGCAGCATCCGGTCGAGACGCTGGTCAAGGAAACGCTCGCCGCGAAGCAGGCCGGCTTCAAGGGCGCCAAGATCAAGGTCGGCAAGCCGCACGTCAGCGACGACGTGGCGCGCTTGAAAGCGGTGCGCGACGCGGTAGGCGACGGCTTCGAGATCATGGTGGACGCGAACCAGTGCTTCACGCTGGGCGAGGCGCTGCGCCGGGCGCCGCGCTACGCCGAGCTCGGCATCGCCTGGTTCGAGGAGCCGCTGCCGGCGGACGACATCGCCGGCCACGCGCGCCTCGCCGCGGCAAGCGAGGTGCCCATCGCGGTGGGCGAATCGCTCTACTCGCCCTCTCTATTCGCCGCCTACATCCAGCAAGGCGCAGCCTCGATCATCCAGGTCGACGTGGCGCGCGTCGGCGGCATCACGCCATGGCTGAAGGTCGCGCACATGGCCGAGGCCTTCAACCTGGCGGTCTGCCCGCACTTCCTGATGGAGCTGCATGTTTCGCTTTGCGCGGCGGCACCGAGCGCCGCGTGGGTCGAGTACATCCCGCAGCTCGATGCGATCACCACCAGCCGGCTCGCCATCGAAGAGGGCTACGCCGTCGCGCCCGACACTCCCGGACTGGGAATCGAATGGCGCTGGGACGAGATCGAGCGGCGCGCTCGCGCGCGGCATCTCGTCTCCTAGCGGGCATGGCGTCCGGCTAAGAGCAGCTTTTGGCCGCTGCAGTCTTGCTTGCCGTCTGCGATAGCTCGGCGGCGGGCGGCTCGCCATACGCGTAACTCGACAATGCCCAGACGATGGACAGCGTGATGCTGATCGCCAGCGTCATGGCCCCGGCGCGCTGCTTGGAATCGACTGCGCTCATCGCTGTCCCCTTTGTCAAATCAATTCATCCAGTGCGAGAATCTTAGGAGCGATGACGCTAGGAATGAAACGATATCTTTTCGCCTTGCATGTGAGCAGGATTCACAAGCCGGATGAGCGCTAAGGTCCCGCCCCTCGGCACGCTGCGGGCCTTCGAGGCGGCGGCGCGCCTGGAGAGTTTTTCGCGAGCCGCCGAGGAGATCTTCGTCACGCACGGCGCGGTGAGCCATCAGATTCGCTCGCTCGAGCGAGCGCTCGGCACGGCGCTGTTCCTGCGCAATGGGCGGCGCGTATCGCTGACCACGGCGGGCCGACACTTTGCTGAACGGGTGCGCACCGCTTTGCGCGATCTCGCCGAGGCGGCGCAGTTCGTCCGGCGTGCCGAAGCCGACCGCGTTCTCACCATCAGCACGATGCCTTCGTTCGCTGCCCGCTGGCTGCTGCCAAGGCTGGGCCGCTTCATGGAGCGTCACCCCGCGATCGCCCTGAACATCCACACGTCGTTCACCCTGGTCGATTTCCAGCGCGACGAGGTCGATCTCGCGGTCCGCTTCGGGCGCGGTAGCTGGCCCGACCTCGAAACCCAGAAGTTCCTGGAGGACGAATACTTTCCGGTGGCCAGTCCGCGCTTCAACCGCGGACGGCTACCCGCGCGCCCCTCCGACCTGGGCAAGTTCCAGCTCATGCGCTCCGACGACGAACCGTGGACGCCATGGTTCCGCGCCGCGGGCGTGAAGCTCGAAGAGCCTCGCGGCCCGGTATTCAGCGATTCCAGCCTGCTGCTGCAGGCCGCGGTAGACAAGCGTGGCATTGCCCTTGGGCGACGCACCCTCGTGGAGGCCGACCTGCACGCCGGCAAGCTCGTGCGGCTGTTCAACATCGCCCTTCCGGCGGCCGGTGCAAACTACCTGGTCTGGCCGAAGGACAAACTGTCGGCGAACGCAGCGCTGCTTCGCGATTGGCTGCTGGAGGAGCGTCAGCGGGCGCAACACAAAGGCGCGGGCGTTTAGTTGGCGCGCACGCCAGCGTCGCGGATGATCTTGCCCCACTTGGCAACGTCGCTGCGCAGGATCTCGCCGAACTGCTCGCTCGTCAGCGTCTGCACTTCCAGGCCCTGCCGCGCAAACTGGTCGCGGATGGCCGGTTCGCGAATGATCGCGTTGACCAGCTGGTTCAATCGCGCCGCCAAGGGTTTGGGTAGTGTGGCCGGGCCGAACATCCCGTACCAAGGCTCGTATTCGTAACCGGCGACGCCCGATTCTTCGAGCGTGGGCAGCGCCGGCAGAGCGGGCGAGCGCTTCGCGCCGGAGGTAGCGATGGCGCGCAGCTTGCCGGACTTGAGGTAGGGCATCACCGCGGGCATGGTCAGCAGCATCGCCTGGATCTGCCCGCTCATGAGATCGGTAAGCGCTGGGCCGGAGCCCTTGTAGGGCACGTGCGTCAGCTTGATTCCGGTCAGCGCCTGGAGAAGCTCGATCGAGAGATGGCCCGCGCTGCCGACGCCGCCGGATCCGTAGCTGATCTTTCCCGGATTGGCGCGCGCATAGGCAATGAATTCCTGAGGGGTATTGACGGGCAGCGCATGGGTCACGACCAGCGCGTTCGGCGTGGCGCCGACATAGGCGATCGGCGCCAGATCGCGCAAGGTGTCGTAAGGCAGATCGGCGTACAGGCTCGCGTTGAAGGCGAGCCCCTGGTGCATCACCATCAGCGTGTAGCCGTCGCCTGGCGCCTTGGCGACTTGATTGGCACCGATCGTGCCGCCAGCCCCGCCCTTGTTTTCAACGATGAACGGCTGGCCCAGCTCGTCCCCCAATCGCTGGCCGATCAGGCGCGCGACGATGTCCACGCTGCCGCCCGCGGCGAACGGCACGATGAGGTGGACCGGTCGTGCGGGCCAGGTCTGCGCACCGGCCGGCACCGCACCCAGCAATGCGGCGAGGACGGCGATCCAGCGGAGTATGGAAGACATCAGGCGTAGCGGTAGCGCGCGAGCTTGTCCTCGTCTAGCGTCACGCCCAGGCCCGGGCCGGGCGGCAGATCGATCGCGCCCGACGTGAGGTCGAGCTTGGCGGTGACGATATCGTCGGTCGTCTTCAGCGGTCCGACGCATTCGAGACCGTCGATGACGTTGGTGCTGGTGCACGCGAGCATGATCTCCGCCATGGTGTTGACGCCGAGGCCGAAGCCGTGCCCGACCACGCAGCGGATGCCGGCGGCCTCGGCGGTCGCGATCATGCGCAGGGCACGGTGGAAGCCGCCCTGCTTCATCACCTTGAGCTTGACGATGTCGGCGGCCTCGGCCTTGATCACAGCAATCAGGCTTGCATGGTCGACGATGGCCTCGTCGGCCATGATCGGCACGCCACCCGCTTCGCGACGCACGCGCGCCAGGCCTTCGATATCTTCCGCCGCCACCGGCTGCTCGAAGAGCTGCAGGTTGAACGGCTCCATGTAATGCGCGAGCCGGATCGAGGTTGCCACGTCGTAGCCGGCGTTCGCGTCGATCCGCAGGGCCATGCCGTTGCCGACCGCGGCGCGCACCGCCTTCACGCGCTCGCGGTCCGCCTCGATGTTGCCGCCGACCTTGATCTTGGCCGAGCGGAAGCCGCGCGCCTGCCACTTCATCGCTTCGGCCGCCGCCTCGTCGGGAGACAGGATGCCGATCCACGCGTTGAACGTCAGGCGCGTTTTCGCGGCGCCGCCAAGATAGGTATAGACCGCCACGCCGAGGCGTCGCGCGGTAAGGTCGACGCACGCCATTTCGATCGCCGCCTTGGCGTCGAAGAAGCCTGGCATCACCGCATCGAGTCGCGCGGTCAGCACGTGGATGTTGCTCGCATCGAGTCCGACCGCCGCGGGCGCGAGCCTGGTCCTCAGCGCGCCGAGCGACTGGTCTATGGTTTCAGTCGAGTAGCCGGGCGACGGGTCGATATTGCCCAGCCCCACGGCTCCGTCGACCGCGAACACGCGCACGATGGCGCTTTTCTGCACGGTCTTGGTGACGTAGGCATTCTTGAAGCCGCCCCCGACGAGCGGCACGGCAACGCCGTGGACTTCGACCCGCTCGATTTTCACAGATACGGGCGATCGCCCTTGATCTGCGTGCGATGCATTACGCGGCGCGCGTTGGGATCGAAGGAATCGCGCCGGTGCAGGGTGCAGCGGTTATCCCAGATCATGAGATCGCCGACCTTCCATTGCTGGCGGAATGCGAATCGAGGCTGCGTCGCATGCGCCCAGAGCGCATCGAGCAGCGCCTCGCTTTCCTCGAGCTCGAGCCCCACGATGTAGCTGTTGCGCCGCCGGCCGAGGAACAGGCACTTGCGCCCGGTTTCCGGATGCGTGCGCACCAGCCCATGGTGTGCGCCGGGAGCGCGGCGCGGATCGGTCACGTCGTCGTAGCCTTTGCGCTTGAAGCCGGCGCTGTTGTAGGTGGCGTCGTGGATCGCCTTCAGTCCCTCGAGGCGTTGCTTCATGTCCGCCGGCAGCGCTTCGTAAGCCAGGTACATGTTGGCCCAGTAAGTGTCGCCACCCTCGGCCGGCAGCTCCAGCGCGAACAGCAGCGCAGCGCTCGGCGGAGTATCGATGTAAGTCATGTCGGAATGCCAGATCGCCTCGCCATCGCCGAGGCCGCCGATCGGGGTGCCGCCTTCCTTGACGTTCGAGATCACGTTCATCTCGGGGTGTTGCGGCAGGAAGGGCTTGCCGTAGGGATTCGGCCCAGGCGGATCGAGCTCGCCGAACAGCTGGCTGAACGCGAGCATTTGCGGATCCGTCAGCTTCTGGCCGCGGAAGCGGATCACGAGATTGTCGAGCCAGGCTTTGCGGATGGCGGCGAACGTATCCGCGGCGATCGGCTTGGACACGTCGACGCCGCTCACTTCAGCGCCCAGCGCTTCGCCGATTCTATTTATGGAGATCGCGGACATGGGGTCCTCCGGGGAAGGGAAATTCTACAAGCACATTGGCGATACACTGGCCCCCATGAGTCGCGTCCTATCGTTTCTTGCCGCCCTGATGCTCGGCGTTAGCGCCTGGGCGCAGGACATCTCCCCCGATCAGCTGGTTCAGAAAATTACCGTGGAAGTGTTGGCCGCTATCAGGACCGACCAGCAGCTCGCCGCCGGCGACAAGCAGAAGGCGCTCAAGCTGGCCGAAGAGAAGGTGCTGCCCTACATTGATTTCGAGGAAGCGACGCGCCTCGCCGTCGGCCGCGCGTGGGCCCGCGCGAGCGCCGAGCAGAAGAGCCGGCTGGTCAGCGAGTTCCGCAACATGCTGGTGCGCACTTACGCGAACGCGGTCGGCGCGTACCGGGGCCAGACGCTGACGGTGCTGCCCTGGCGTGCGGGCAAAGACACGGTGGACGAGACCACCGTGCACACCCAGTACATCCGCGCCAGCGGCCAGCGGCTGCCAATCGATTTCACGATGCGCAAGACCGACGCAGGCTGGAAGGTGTTCGACTTCGTCGTCGAAGGCGTAAGCCTGGTATTGACCTACCGCTCCGAGTTCGACGCCGTCCTGAAGCAGGAAGGTGTCGACGGCCTCATCAAGCGCCTCGAGCAGAAAAACACCCCCGGCACGACCTAAGGCGTGCGGGTAACCAGCTCTATGATCTCGTCGCCGTAGGCTTCGAGCTTTCTGGCGCCCACCCCGGAAATGCCGCGCAGACCGTCCAACGACGACGCGCGGGCGCGGGCGATTTCCCTCAACGTCGCGTCGTGGAAAATCACATAGGCCGGCACGCCGTGCCGGCGCGCGGCTTCCAGGCGCCATGCGCGCAGCCGCTCGAACAACGCTTGCGCCTCTGCGGAAAGATCCGCCACGCCTGCCGCCGCTCGCGAGCGCCGCGCGCTTCGCTTCGCCTCGCGCCATTCGCGCAGCGCCACACTGCGCTCGCCTTTCAGCACCGCCCGGCTCCCGGCCGTGAGCCTTAGCGCGCCGTACGCCTCGTGGTCGACTTCCAGCAGTCCGAGCGCGATGCATTGGCGCGCGATGGCGCGCCACTCGCGCTCGCTGCGCTCCCGCCCGATGCCGAACGTGCTGAGCTGCTCGTGGCTGCGCTGCGTGACCTTTTCGGTGCTTTCGCCGCGCAGCACGTCGATCACGTGCATCGCGCCGAAGCGCTGGCCGGTGCGGTACACGCAGGAGAGCAGCTGCTGCGCCGGCAGCGTGCCCTCGAAGGTGGCGGGCGGATCGAGACAGGTGTCGCAGTTGCCGCACGGCGTCGCGGCCTCGCCGAAATAGGTGAGCAGCCGCACGCGGCGGCATTCCGCGGTCTCGCAAAGGCCGAGCATCGCGTCGAGCTTGCTGGCCTGGATGCGCTTTTGCGCCTCGCCGGCCTCCGACTCCTGGATCATGCGCCGCAGCTGCACCACGTCCTGCAGGCCGTAGGCCATCCACGCGTCCGCCGGAAGAGCGTCGCGGCCCGCGCGCCCGGTTTCCTGGTAATAGCCCTCTATGCTCTTCGGCAGGTCGAGGTGCGCGACGAAGCGCACGTCGGGCTTGTCGATGCCCATGCCGAAGGCAATGGTCGCCACCATCACGACTCCGTCCTCGCGCTGAAAGCGCTCCTGGTGGCGCCGGCGTGTCTCGCCGTCCATGCCGGCGTGGTACGCCAGGGCGACGATCCCCTGGGATCCAAGAAAGGCCGCGGTCTCCTCCACCTTCTTGCGCGAGAGGCAATAGACGATGCCGGCCTCGCCGGCATGCTCGGCGCGCACGAAATCGACCAGTTGCCTGCGCGCATCGTCCTTCTCGACGATGCGGTAGCGGATGTTGGGACGGTCGAAGCTCGACACGAACACGCGCGCCGCGCCGAGCTCGAGCCGCTCGAGGATCTCCGCGCGGGTCTGCACATCGGCCGTCGCCGTGAGCGCGATGCGCGGCACGCCGGGAAAGCGCTGGTTCAGCACGGCGAGCTGCAGATATTCCGGACGGAAGTCGTGGCCCCATTGCGATACGCAGTGCGCCTCGTCGATCGCCAGCAGCGCAAGCCGGCTCGCCGCGAGCAGATCGAGGCAGCGCTGCGTCAGCAGGCGCTCGGGCGCCACATAGAGCAGATCGAGCTCGCCGCGCCGCACGCGGCCCTCGACCTCCGCCGCCTGGGCCCCGCTCAGCGTCGAATTGAGAAAAGCCGCCCGCACGCCGAGCTCCGCGAGCGCGGCGACCTGGTCCTGCATCAGCGCGATGAGCGGCGACACCACCACGCCCACGCCGTCGCGCAGCAGCGCGGGAATCTGGTAGCACAGCGACTTGCCGCTGCCCGTCGGCATCAGCACCAGCGCATCGCCGCCGCCGGCGAGATGCTCGATCACCTCGGCCTGGTGCCCGCGGAACGCGGGATAGCCGAAGACCTCCTTCAGAACCGCCAGCGCGGCCGTCAGCGCAGTAGGTCTTTAGTGCTGGTGATGAGCACGCAGGTGCAGCCGGTTTCGCTCCACACGCGCTTGTCGCCCGTGCCGGGCTCTGCCCGGTTGTAGTCTCCGGGGTAGAGCTTCCGGTCGTCGATCCACAGCTCGCCGTCGAGCAGGTGCAGCTCTTCGACTCCGGCATGCGTGTGAGGCGGATACTCGCCGCCCGGCGCGAGGCGCACCAGCATGCTGATACGGTGCTTCTCTGCGTCGCTCGCCAGCAGCTTGCAGGAAATCCCGGGCGCCACTTCTTCCCATTCGGGTTCGGACCATGACCGTGCGGCTGGCAATACCGGTTCCCCGCCGGTCTCCGCCGCGATGCGGCGCGCGAGGCGCTCCTGCAGCGATGCCGCCGGCCGCAGCACGTCTGTCGGCCAGGAAACGAAGGAGTCAACGATTGGCTGCAGCATGTCCAGCTCCCGACGGCATTGTGGACAGGATGAGAGGTGCGATTCGACCGCAGCCACATCGCTCGAAGGCAAAGCGTGCAAGGCGTAGGCGGACACGAGCTCGGCCTGGTCGCAGTGCTTGCCGTTCAAAGTTGAGCTCATGGCTAGTTCGCCCCCGCGCTCAACGCCTGCCGAAGCTTGTGCAGTCCGGAACGGATGCGCGTCTTGACGGTGCCGAGAGGCTGATTCAACCGAGCCGCGACCTCGGCATGCGTCAATTCGGAGAAGAACGCCGCCTCGATCGCCTGTCGCTCGTCCGGCGCGAGCACCGCCAGGGCATTTCGCAGCGCGCGCCCCCGCTGCTTGAGCTCGAGAACTGCGTGGCATTCCCCCGCCTCCATCTCCGGCAGCGGACCGCCCGCATCAGGCTCGACGCGCTTCTGCCGCTGTTCGAAGCGCAGCCGGTCGATGGCCCTGGAGCGCGCCTGGTTCATGATCCATCCCAGGACGGTGCCGTTGGCCGCATCGTAGCGGGTGGCTCGTCGCCAGATGTCATGAAACACGTCGAGCGTCAGCTCTTCCGCGGTTTCCCGGTTGCTGGTGATTCGCACGATCAATGTGAAGACGAGGCGATGCGTCCGCTCGTACAGGGCTTGCAGCGCAAGCTGGTCGCCCACGGCGATGGACTGGACCAGGCTCGCCCAGGTCTGCTCCGATTCGAGAGCCTTCGACTTGCGCGCATAGAGAACATCGCCGAGCGTTCCGGACGGGCTTTCAGGCCGCCCGTGTTCCGAATGTTGCTGTTGCGTCGCTTCCACGCCTGCGATTTTGCAGCCCTGGAACGCCGCCAGCAAGGCTCCTTGCTCATGTCTGGACTCCCGGACAAGATTGCGGGGCGAGCTCACTGGCTGACGGAAGCCGGGATTGGCGGTCTGCCAGGACAATGTCCACGGCTCGAAGCAGCAGAGGATCGGGCAGTTCGCGATGACCCGCCATGAATCTGGCGAGCAGCCTTTCACTAACCCCGAGATGCTTGGCCAACGCCGCGTCGCCCCCAGCGATTTCAGAGGCGGCTTGCAGCAACTGTACGGTGATTGCACTCACGGATTGCGCATTACCCGGTAGGAGCCGAGCCGGACTTGCGCTGCTCGATGACCAGCTCCAGCGCCCGCCAAAGCACTTCCTCCGGTGGCATGGCTTCGCCGGCCAGGTAGGTTCTGAGCTCGGAATAGGCAAGGCCGAGACGCCGCGCGAGCGCGGAGGTGCTGCCGGCACACTGAACCGCCTTTGCGAAAAGCCGCCGGACGACGGCGGTCGATTCCTCCGCATGATCGGCCGGTGCGCTGGGCGACTCCTCGGCCTGAACGACTTCGCGGGCCTCGCGCCAAAAGCTGTCGTCGATCACCCCCCTTAAACGTCAACCCGGCGCGTTTGGATTGCTTCGGAAGAAAATAAAGAAAAGGCCCAGCGATAGCTGAGCCTCTGAATTTTGGCGCGCCCGGCAGGATTTGAACCCACGACCCCCTGGTTGTAGGTAATCCGCTCGGCGCAACTGTTTGATTGCAGTACTAGCTTGGCGCCGCCCGTTCCGATCATTGCGCCCTGTCTTGCTCAGTCTTGTATCGTTGAGTCCCCACAAAAGTCCCTACCGACTCGAAGGGCCAAGTAAAAACGCTCGCATATGAAAGAGCCCGAGCCGTTCACCGATCTGCACGACGCAGCCCACCTTGGAAGGCCGCCGCGCTTGAGTGGCTGAAGGCTCCG
>DASWER010000251.1:0-2660 GCA_036394655.1 Burkholderiales bacterium | reverse complement strand
GGACATTGTTACGCGCGCGTGACGGTTCTGTAAACTGATTCGCGTTCTTCCTGAGGTGCTCCATGCAAAAGGCAAGATTTCTAACGGCTTTCTGGGCGTTGGCCAAACCCTACTGGGTCTCCGAGCAGCGCACAAAAGGCCTCGGCCTGGCGGTCGCGGTGATCGGCCTGTCCCTCGGGCTGGTCTGGATCTCGGTGCAGTTCAATCTGTGGAACAAGGACTTCTACAACGCGCTGGAAAACAAGGATCAGGCCGAGTTCTGGCGCCAGCTGTGGCGCTTCACCTATCTGGCGTTCGCCTGGATCATCGCCGGCGTCTACCGGCTGTATTTCCAGCAGATGCTGCTGATCGAGTGGCGCAGCTGGCTCAACCAGCATTACCTCGAGAAGTGGATGAGCGATCGCGCGTACTACCGGCTGCAGCTCACCGACCGCGGCGTCGACAATCCGGACCAGCGCATCGCGGACGACCTGCGCCTTTTCGTCGACATGACGCTCGATCTCTCGATTGGTCTTCTCTCCGCCGTGGTGACGCTGATCTCCTTCACCACGATCCTCTGGGGCCTGTCGGGCGATTTCACCATCGGCGGCATCGCCATCCCCGGCTACATGTTCTGGGTCGCGGTGGTGTACGCCTTCCTCGGCAGCTGGCTCACGCACAAGATCGGCAAGCCGCTCATCGGGCTCGATTTCAACCAGCAGCGCTACGAAGCCGATTATCGGTACTCTCTGGTGCGCCTGCGCGAGAACAGCGAGGGCGTCGCGCTCTACAGAGGAGAGGCGCTCGAGCTCGGCAGCTTCCGCGAGCGCTTCCAGCACGTGATCGACAACTGGTGGGGCATCATGAGGAAGCGCAAGCAGCTCAACTGGTTCGTCTCGTTCTATGCGCAGCTCGCGATCATCTTTCCGTACCTTGTGGCGGCGCCGCGCTTTTTTGGCGGCGGCGTTGGCATGGGCTTCATTTTCCAGACCGCGTCGGCGTTCCGCGAGGTGCAGGGCTCGCTTTCCTGGTTCATCGACGCCTATCCGCAGTTTGCGACCTGGAAGGCGACTGTCGATCGTCTGACCAGCTTCAGCGCATCGCTCGAGCGTGCGCACAGCGAGGCGCGCGAGCTCGGCGGCGAGCGCGCCGAGGAGCCGGCGCAGACGATCGGCATCGAAGGGCTGGAGCTGGCGCTGCCGCAGGGCAAGGCGCTGCTCGCCCCGACCTCGATCCAGTTGCGTGCGGGCGAGAATGTGCTGGTCACCGGTCCGTCGGGCGCCGGCAAGTCGACGCTGTTCCGCGCGCTTGCGGGCATCTGGCCGTACTGGAAGGGACGAGTGCGGCTGCCGCAGGGCGCGCGGCTCCTGTTCCTGCCGCAGAAGCCTTATCTGCCGATCGGCGCGCTCAAGCGCGCCGTCAGCTATCCGGGAGATGGCGCCAGCTTCAGCGACGCGGAAATAGCCGAGGCGTTAAAAGCGGTCGGCCTGTCACAACTCGCCGACGACCTCGAGCGCAGCGATAACTGGGGGCAGGTGCTCTCCGGCGGCGAGCAGCAGCGCCTCGCCTTCGCGCGCGTGCTCCTCAACAAGCCCGACTGGCTGTTCCTCGACGAAGCGACCGCGTCATTGCCGGAAGATGCGCAGGACGCGCTCTACCGGCTGCTGAAACAGCGCTTGCCGCACACGACGCTGGTGTCCATCGGGCATCGCGCCAGCCTGCGCGGCTATCACGACCGACAGCTCGGCTGGCAGGGCGCGCAACTAACCCCCGTCGCTTAACACCATGCAGGTCGTCGTGGCGTGCGCATAGAGCTTGCCGGCGTCATCCTCGAGCCGCCCTTCCGCGGTTGCGATGCGCTTGCCGAGGTGCACCAGCTTGCCGATCGCGCGCACTCGGCCGGTTTTATCGGTGAGGGCGCGCAACAGGTTGGTCTTCGCCTCGAGCGTGGTGTAGGTGGCGCCGGGGGCCATGCGCGTGTGTACGCTGCAGCCCATCGCCGAATCGAGCAGTGTCATCGCGAGGCCGCCGTGCACGACACCGATCGGGTTGTAGTGCCGCTCGCCTGGCACGCACTCGAACACGGCGAGACCGGGCTCGACCTCGACCAGATTGAAGCCCAGCAACTGCGCGATCGGCGGCCGCGGCAGGCGCCCGTCGCGCATCGCGCGCAGGAAATCGATTCCCAGCATCGAGCGCCCTGCGGCAGCGAGCGCCGCAGGATCGCTCCATTCGACCGTCAGCGTCCGCGCCATCAGTAAATCGGCGCCGGCTGCGTTGCGGCTGCGACCGGCGCGATGGCCGAGCGGCCGGTGATGAAATCCGCCGCGGCGCGCGTCACCGCGTCGTTGCCGAGGATGCGGCCATGGCCGAGACCGTCGGTGCTCATCAGGCGCGCGCCGGGCCAGAGGTTGGCTACCCGCGCGCCCTGCGTCCACGGCACCAAGCGATCTTCGCGATCGTGGATCACGAGCGCCGGCGCGGAGAGCCGCGGCGCGAGGCGCACGACTTCGAGGTTTTCCCACAGCACGCCGTAGCGGTCTTCGATCGCGGACTGCATGGCGCGCCGCACCGCTTCCGGCATCCAGTACCAGCGCGCAAAGCGCCGCGAGTAGCCGACCAGATCCGCCGGCGGACTGACGAGCACGACTTTCTCGAAGCGCACCCGCCCGGTCGCGAGC
>DASWER010000250.1:0-2886 GCA_036394655.1 Burkholderiales bacterium | reverse complement strand
TGTCGATCTCCGACCCCTACAGGAAACCGAAATGGCAAAGATTCAAAGAATTGCGCCCTGCTTGTGGTTCGATCATCAGGCTGAAGAGGCGGCGAAGTTCTACGTCGGCATCTTCAAAAAATCGAAAATTGTGGCCATCAGCCGCTACAGCAAGGCGGGTTACGAGATCCATCGGCGGCCCGAGGGATCGGTCATGGTTGTGGCGTTCGAGCTCGAGGGGCAGCCATTCACCGCGCTGAACGGCGGGCCGATATTCAAGTTCAATGAGGCGGTGTCGCTGCAGGTCTATTGCGAGACGCAGGACGAGATCGATTACTACTGGCAGCGCCTCTCCGAGGGCGGGGATCCGAAGGCGCAGCAGTGCGGCTGGCTCAAGGACAAGTACGGCCTGTCATGGCAGGTGGTGCCCGCCGGGATGGACAAGATGCTCAAGGACCACAGGTCCGCCAAGGCCGAGCGGGTGATGGCGGCGGTGATGCAGATGAAAAAGTTCGACCTCGCCGCGCTGAAGCGCGCAGCCAAGGGTTGAATCAGCCGAGCTTGCGGATGGCGAGCGTCAGCTCTGGAACCAGGTGAATGCCGGCGATGGGCTTGAGCGCCTTGAGCGACGCCCAGATCGCCTTCTTCAGCCAGCAGTAGCGCTTCGAGAGCTTGCCGTACCAGAGGTCGATGTGGTCGCCGCGCTGCGGCTCGAGCAGCGCCGAGTGCGCGCCGAGCACGTGCAGGATCTCGCCGATGGTGGCGCCGCGGATGCCGGCGCGCAGCAGCGTCGGCCAGTCCTCGTCGCCGTTGATACGCTTGGAGAGATGCGTGGCGGCGTAGCAGGCGAGGGCGTCGGGCAGGTAGTTGATGAGCGGCAGCCCGGTGGTGTGCATCTCGACCGGCGAGTAGCGGTGCGGGGTCTGGTTGATGAAGAGCACGCCGCCGGGCTTGAGATGGCTCCAGATGCGCGGCAGCAGCACGCGGCGCTCGTTCGGCAGCAGGTGCTCGTAGACGGCGCTCAGCACGATGTAGTCGAACTCGCCGAGCCCGTCCGGCAGCGTCGTGCCGGAAGGCGAATGCAGGAAACGCAGCCCGGACCTGTCGAGATACTCGGCGCGCAGCCGTGCCAGGCTCAAAAGGCGCTCTTCGAGCTCCACGCCGACCAGCTCGCAGGGCGGCAGCAGGCGGCTCATCACCAGCGTCGAGGCGCCCGAGCCACAGCCGAAATCGAGGATGCGCTTGCCGCGGAAATCTTCGGCATCGACGTAGCCCAGCACTTCGTGGCGGATGGCGCGCTCGACGTAGCGCGGATCCTCCTCGCGCATGATCTCGTCGCACACATAGCCGCGCTTGGCGGCGTGGATCTCGAGGATCAATTCAGGCGGGTAGGAGGTGGTCCAGCTATGGCTTGCGCCGGGGCAGCCCTGGTCGGGCTCTACCGCGATGTGGTGGCGGCCGTCGGCGAGCCGCGCGACGCGCAGGCCGTGGCTATGGCGCAGGAGTTCCGAAAGATCCATGGCGGGATGATGCCGCCGGCATCGTTACGCCGCGTCGCCTCGCGTCGTCGCTGAAGAGACTATTGAGGGCTCATTTGCGTGGCTTGCCTTTGGCCTGCGGGCGTGGCTTGCCCTTCGGCTTCGCCGACGAGCGCACTTCCATGCTGACCTTCTGCCCGACCACCGCCCCCTTCGGATTCCAGCGCTTCATGTCATCCAGGGTTGCGCCGTAGCGCCTCGCGATCGACGCCAGCGTCTCGCCCGGCTTCACGGTGTGGAAGATCTTGCGATAGGTGATCGGGATCGGCGGCGCGTACATGATCGGCAGCTTCGCCATGCCGACCGCGGCGCGGCTCGACGCCGGCACGACGATCAGCGTCGGCACGGTGCGCGAGCGCACCGAGATGCCGTTCACCTCCTTGAGCTGGCTCACCGTCATGCCGTGCTGTTTGGCGATCGACTCCAGGCTCTCGCCCTTCTTCGGGTAATAGGTCTTCCAGGAAACCAGCGATTTCTCGTTGAGCTTCTCCAGGTTCTCGTGGAACACGTCGACCTTGTCTGCGGGCAGCACGATGCGCGGCGTGACGGAAGCGCGGATCAGCGGCCGGCTGAACCCCGGGTTGAGCGCGATGAACTGGTCGACCGACATCTCGGCCAGCTTGGCCGCGAGCTGGACATCGATGTCGCGCAGCTTGGTGTAGGTGGCGAAATAGGGCTGGTTTGGAATCGGATCGAGCACGATGCCGAGCGGCTCGGGATTGGCGACGATGTTCTTCAGCGCCTGCAGCTTGGGGATGTAGTGGCGCGTCTCGAGCGGCATGGTGAGGTGCGCGTAATCGGTGGGCCTGCCGGCGGCGCGGTTCTTGGCGATGGCGCGTGCCACGGCGTTCTCGCCCCAGTTATACGAGGCGAGCGCGAGCTGCCAGTCGCCGTGCATGTCGTAGAGGTATTGCAGGTAGTCGAGCGCGGCGTTGGTCGAGTCGACGATGTCGCGCCGGCCGTCGTACCACCAGTTCTGCTGCAGCTCGAAGCGCTTGCCGGTGCCGGGAATGAACTGCCACAGGCCCGAGGCATGCGCGCGCGAATAGGCCATCGGGTTGAACGCGCTCTCCACCATCGGCAGCAGCGCGATCTCGGTGGGCATGCCGCGCTTTTCCAGCTCATCGACGATATGGAAGAGATACATCCGGCTGCGGTCGAAGATGCGCTGCAGGTATTCCGGGCGCGCCGCGTAATAGGCGGTTTTTTCCCGGACCAGCGCATTGTCGATGTCCGGCATGCCGAAGCCCTGGCGGATGCGCTGCCAGAGGTCCGGCGGCGGGCTCGTGCGATCGACCAGCGCGATCGGCGGGCGCGGCTTGACCGTCGCGCTCGTGCCTTCAAACGGTTTTTCCGGCACGGACACAAC
>DASWER010000249.1:0-4407 GCA_036394655.1 Burkholderiales bacterium | reverse complement strand
CCGGCCAGCGCGCACGACAAGACGAGCACTCCAGCCGATGTTCCCCGGTTCATTCCCCGCACACTCCCTCCGGGGGCAAGGATAACACGGAGGCGCTCTTAGGAACTTGTCGTAAACGCCTGTCGCGCAGGCGTTTTCGGGCTTCTCAGATTTGCTTGCGGAGCTCGCCGAAGCTGCGCGCCGAAGTGCGGAAGGCCTGCTGATATTTCGGCGGCAGGCGCCGCTGCGCGGCCTGCGCCTCGCGGGCATTTTCGAAGGCACCATAGATCACCCGCAGCCGATGATTGCCCGGCCCGCTCATCGGGATGAGGAATACGTCACCCAGCGGCACCATGTCGCGCGCGCGCAGCAGAAACCGCTCCATCCGGGCGGGTTCCGGGTTATCGGTGACGAAAAGCTCGATGGCGTAGCCTTCGTCGGGCGCCCGCTCGAGCAGCTCGCGGGTCGCGGCGAGCCGCTCCGAGAGCAGCTTGTAGCCAGCGGTGGAATACGCATCGAGGCGCCGTCGCTGGCCGGTCGAAAGCCGCGGCTCGCCGGGCGTATCGCCTTCCGGCGCGGCGATCGTCTCGAGGTCCTCCTGCAGGTCAAGCTCGCTTTCGAGGTCCTGCGCGACCGCAGGCAATGGCGGCGCGACGGGTATCTGCGGCACCGCAGCCTGGACATGCACGCTTGGCGCCGGCGGCGCGCTCATGAACCAGTGCATGCCGAACCCGGCGGCTACCCCGAGCGCGAGGGCGGCGCCCAGCAGCGCGGCCGGACGCCATGGCGCCCGGGCAGGTGCGCGCGCGAACTCCGAGTCCGCGACCGCGGCCTTGACGTGCCGCTCGGTCACCGCATGGCTCGATTCGCTGTAGGCCGAGAGCAGTGCCTTGTCGGCAAGGATGTTGATGCGTCGCGTGAGACCGCCGGAGGCGCGCGCCAGCAGCGCCGCGGCGCGCGGCGCGAACACCTCGGGGCCGCGATACCCTGCGGCCCGCATGCGAAAAGCGATGTACTTGGCGACTTCCGCCGCCGCGAGCGGCCGCATGCGAAAGCTGTGCGTGATGCGATCGCGCAGCTGGCGCAGCGTCGACTTGGCGAGGGTCGCGTCGAGCTCGGGCTGGCCAAACAGCACGATTTGCAGGAGTTTGTGGCGGCTCGATTCGAGGTTGGAAAGCAGGCGCACCTGCTCGAGGGTGTCTTCGGGCATGACGTGCGCCTCGTCGATCAGGATGACGACGCGCCGCCCCGCCGCGTACAGCCCGATCAGGTGCTCCTGCAGCTCGCGCAGCGCCACCGTGCGCCGATCCGAGAGCTTGAGCTCGAGATCGTCGGCGATGGCGTGCAGGATCTCGTCGCGCGCGAGCGAAGGCGTCGCGAGGTAGATGGTCGCCGCCTCGGCAGGCAGGCGCTCCATCAGCATGCGGCACAGCATGGTCTTGCCGCTGCCGACCTCGCCCGAGACCTTGACGATGCCCTCGTCGTGCAGCACGGCGTAGCTCAGCGCCTCGAGCGTGGCGCCGCGCTCGGCGCCGTCGAAGAAGAAATCGGTGTGCGGCGTGATGCGAAACGGCGACTCGTTCAGCCCGAAGTGCTCCAGATACAGCGCCACGCCTATTTCTCCTCGGCCGAATTCATCCCGCTGCTCATCCTGCTGTAGAGCGTGGTGCGGTTGACGCCGAGCAGCTTCGCCGCCTGGCTGACGTTGCCGCGCGTCAGGCGCAGCGCCGCTTCGATGTAGCCGCGCTCCCAGGCTTTGAGGGTGTCGTCGAGGTTGAAGCTGCCCGCGCGCTCGAGCTGGCGCAGCGCCTGCTCGGCGATCGCGCCGGCGCCTTGCCCGGCGATCGCCAGCGCCGGCGCTTCGAGGTCGAGCTCCGGCTCGAGTTCCGCCGGCGACAAGCGTTGCCCGGGATACTTGGTGGCGAGGCGAATCACGATATTGCGCAGCTCGCGCACATTGCCCGGAAAATCGTAGCGCTGCCAGCCTGCCGTGGCCGCGGCATCGAGCTCGAAGGGCTGGCTGCCGGCCTGTGCGGCGGCGAGGCGCCGGAAATGCTCGAGCAGCGCGAGCTTGTCGCCTTCCATGTCGCGCAGCGGCGGCACGCTCAGCGTGAACACCGACAGGCGGTGATAGAGATCGGCGCGAAAGCCGCCTTGCTTCACCTCGCGGCGCAAATCGCGGTTGGTAGCGGCGATCACGCGGCAACCGGCGACGCGGCGCTGCGTTTCGCCGACGCGCTGGTATTCGCCATTTTCCAGCACGCGCAGCAGCTTCGCCTGCAGCTCGAGCGGCAGCTCGCCGATCTCATCGAGCAGCAGCGTGCCGTCCTGGGCGTCCTCGAAATAGCCCGACTTGTTGGTCGCGGCACCGGTGAACGCGCCCTTCACGTAGCCAAACAGCGTCGGCTCGACCAGGGTCGGCGCGATCGCCGCGCAGTTCAGCGTGAGATAGGGCCGGCTGGCGCGCGGCGAGAGGCGGTGCAGGCTCCTCGCCGCCATCTCCTTGCCGCTGCCGGACTCGCCCTCGATCAGCACCGGATAGGGCGCAGCGGCGAACTGCGCGATCTGGCTCTTCAGCTTGCCGAGCGCCGGGCTGTCGCCGGCGAGGTCGGCGTCGTCGGCGGCCGGGGCTTCGAGCGCGCGGGCGAGCAGCCGCTTGAGCAGTGCCGGGTCGCTCGGCTTGGCGACGAATTCCCAGGCGCCGAGCGCCCGCGCATGGCGCGCATTCGCGGCGTCGTTCTGCCCCGAAAGCACGAAGATCTTCATGCCCGGCGAATGCGCCAGCAGGTCGGCAATCAGCTGAAAGCCTTCGTCCGGGGCGTGCGGCATCGGCGGCAGGCCGAGGTCGACCAGCGCGAGCGGCGGCGCGGCGTCGAGCTGGCGCACCAGCGCGATCGCACTGGCGCGCGACTCGCAGGCGTATACCTGGTAGTCGGCGCCGAGCGCGAAGGCCAGCGTATCGGTGATGAGCGCGTCGTCATCGACCACTAGGAGCCCTGGCCGTGCCGGCGTATCAGGGCTCGTCACGGATGCATTTCATGAAGGCGCGCTCCAGGCTGTTCTCGCCGTAGCGCGCGCAAAGCGCTTGCGGCGTGCCGCGAAACCGCAGCCGCGAGCGCTCGAGCACCGCGATCGACGAGCACAGCTCGTCGACCTCAGCCAGTACATGGGAAGTGAAGAACAGCGTGCGGCCCTCCGCGCTCAGGCGCTGCAGCACCGATTTCACCGCTACCCGCGCCGCAGGGTCAAGGCCGCTCATCGGCTCGTCGAGCACGTAGAGCTCGCGCTCCAGCACGAAGCAGCCCGCCAGGCCGAGCTTCTGCGTCATGCCTTTCGACAGGCTGCGTACCGGGCGCTCGAGCGCATCGCGCTCGAGCTCGAGCTCGGCGGCCATGCGCACGGCGCGGGCTTCGTCGTAGTCGGTACCGGCGAGCCCGGCGAGCGTGCGCAGGAATTCCCGCCCGGTCAGGTAATGCGGCGGCATGAAACGCTCCGGCAGGTAGACCAGGCGCGCGCGTGATGCCGGCGCGCGCGCCGCGACGCCGAAGATCCGGATCGCGCCGGCGTCGCACGCGGTGAGATCGAGCAGGCAGCGGATCAGCGTGGTTTTGCCGGCGCCGTTCGCGCCGACCAGGCCGAAGGCCTCGCGCGGCGCGACGCTGAGGCTCACGTTGTCGAGCGCGAGCAGCGCGCCGTAGCGCTTGACGAGTGCGTCGATGCGCACCGCGGCCTCGAGCTGCACGGCTGCCTCCCCCATGCGCGATAATATTACGCCGTGCAGCAACCCCGGGCCGTTCAACCCATCGTGGAGATCCGCAAGCTGTCCTTCGGCTATGACCCGAAGCGTCCGGTGCTGCGCGACATCGACCTCGCCATCGAGCGCGGCGCCGTCGTCGGCATCATGGGACAGTCGGGTTGCGGCAAGACGACCCTGTTGCGCGTGATCATGGGTGCGCTGCGCGCGACCGCCGGAGAGGCGCGCGTGCTCGGGCACGCCACCAAGGATCTCGACAGCGAGGCGCTGTACGCCATGCGCCGCAAGATGGGCATGCTGTTCCAGTTCGGTGCGCTGTTCACCGACATGTCGGTGTACGAGAACGTGGCGTTCCCGCTGCTCGAGCATGCCGCGCTGCCCGACGAGCTGCTGAACGACCTGGTGATGATGAAGCTGCACGCGGTCGGCCTGCGCGGCGCAGCGCATCTCACGCCGACCGAGCTCTCGGGCGGCATGGCACGGCGCGTGGCGCTGGCGCGCTCCATTGCCCTGGATCCGCAGCTGATTCTCTACGACGAGCCGTTCACCGGCCTCGATCCGATCTCCTTCGGCGTCATCGTGCGCCTGATCCGCGAGCTGAACGACTCGCTCGGCGCCACCTCGATCATCGTCACGCACGACGTGCAGGAGGCGCTCGGCGTGGTCGACTACGT
>DASWER010000248.1:0-9000 GCA_036394655.1 Burkholderiales bacterium | reverse complement strand
CGCGACATCTTCCTGATGGTGCGCGCCGAGTCGTTCTACTTCTACCCGGTGTTCGCCTGCCAGATCATGAACGAGGGCTGGGCCTCGTACTGGCACGCGCGCCTGTTGCGCGAGGCCGATTTCCTGCCGCAGCCGCTGTATTTATCGGCCCTAAAAGCCCACTCGGACGTCGTACGCCCGTTCGCGAGCGGCCGCGAGACCGCGCTCGCCATCAATCCCTACCACCTCGGCTTCACTATCTGGGAGCGCATCGTCGAGAAACACGGCATCGAGCGCGCGCGCGAGGTGCGGCGCGACGAGGACGATTTCGGCTTCGTGCGCAACTGGCTCGACGAGGAGCTCGCCGCCGAGGCCGGCCTGTTCGTCTACGAGACGCGCCCGGGCGACGAGATCCGCGTCGCGACCAAGGACATCAACGCCATCCGCGAGGCGATCCTCGCGCCGAAATTCAACTTCGGCTCGCCGCGCGTCGCCGCGGCCGAGCTCAAGCACGACGGCAGCCTGTCCCTCGCGCATGACCATGCCAGCGACGGCCGCGGCCTCGACGTCTCGCGCGCGAAGCGCGTGCTCGACTACGTGCACCGCGTCTGGCGCCGCCCGGTGCGCCTCGCCACGGTGAATGAACGCAGCGAAGCGGTAGAGCTCGCCGCCTAGATCAGCAGCAGGACCAGCAGCACCACGATGATGATCAGCAGCAGGTCCTGGTTGCTGAGCACGCCGCCTGCCGGCAGCGCATCCACCACACCCGCGAGCTGAGTCACCTCCGAATCGCCCATCGCGTCGACGCGCGCCTGAGCCGCGATCGCGTCCACGCCCAGCTTCTTCAGCTGCTGTACCACCTCGGGCCGCTCGAGGAAGGCTTTCAGGCGCTCGCGCTGCGGCTGCGCCTGAACCGCCTCATCGGTGCCGATCATGCCGGCCTGCGCCGAGGGTGCCATCAGCCCGCATGCCACGATCAGGACGCCAAGCAGTCGCTTCATCGTTGACTCCGTCTTGTTGGGGATTCCGAATATAGCGACGCGATGTGACACGGGTCATGGGCATAATCCCGCCCCATGAAAGCCTACGTCCTGCGAGCGGAGTCCCACGGCAACGTCCTCGAGCTGCGCGAGGCGCCCGAGCCCAAGCCCAGCGCGAGCCAGCTTCTGGTGCGGGTGCGCGCCGCGAGCCTGAACCGCGGCGAGCTGATCCGCGGCCACGGCCTGATCAAGCCCGGCACCGAAAAGCCCGCCGGCATGGATGCCGCGGGCGAGGTCGTCGGCACCGGCGAGCGGGTCATGGGCCGACTGCCGGGCGCCTTTGCCGAGTACGGCGCGATGGACAAGCAGGACGCGATCCCCGTGCCGTCGACGCTCAGCTGGGAGGAAGCCGCGGCGGTGCCGATCACCTTCCTCGTGGTCTACGACATGCTGGTGCAGCAGGGCAACCTCAGGAGCGGCGAGTGGCTGCTGGTCACCGGCGTCTCGGCCGGCGTCGGCGTCGCTGCGCTGCAGGCCGGCAAGGCGCTCGGCGCCAGGGTCATCGGCACCTCGGGCTCTGCCGCCAAGCTGAAGAAACTTTCCGCGTTGGGGCTGGACGTCGCGATCATTACCCGCCAGCCAGACTTTCACGACGCAGTGATGAAGGCCACCGACGGCAAAGGCGTGAACCTGGTGGTGAACAACGTCGGCGGCACCGTGTTCGCCGAGTGCGTCCGATGCCTGGGCTACGAAGGCCGTCTCGCCACCGTCGGCTATCTCGACGGCAGCATGAAGAGCGAGATCGACCTCGACGCGCTGCACTCGAAGCGATTGAAGCTGTTCGGCGTCTCGAACAAGCTGCGCACGGCGCCGCAGCGCGCCGCGACCGTCGAAGGTTTTAAAAGGGACTTTCTCCCGCTGTTCGCCAGCGGCAAATTAAAGCCGCTGATCGACCGCAGCTACGATTTCAAGGATTTGCCGAAGGCCAAGGACTACATGGAATCCAACGCCGCGGTCGGCAAGATCGTCATCAAGCTTTAATTCGCGGCCAGGGTCGTAATTATTCGGCCTTGATGTGCGCGTCCTTCACGACCTTGCCCCAGGTCTGGTACTCGCGCTCGATGTACTTGCCGAATTCCTCGGGCGTCATGGCGAGCGGCTCGACGCCGGTCTTGTTGAGCGCGGCGACGACCTGCGGATTGGCGAGGGCTCTTCCGATATCGCGCGCCAGGCGGTTGACGATCTCCTTCGGCGTTTTCGCCGGCGCCAGATAGCCGTACCAGTTGACCGCCTCGTAGCCGGGGAAGCCCGACTCGGCGACGGTCGGCACCTCGGGCATCAGCGCGGCGCGCTTCGAACCCGTGGTGGCGATGGCGCGCGCCCTGCCCGAGCGGATCTGCCCGATCGAGGAGACCGGCGTGGCGAAGAACGAATCGACCTGGCTGCCGAGGAAACCCTGCATCGCCGGCCCGCCGCCCTTGTAGGGCACGTGCGTGATGTCGATCTTCGCCATCAGCCTAAGGAGCTCGCCGGCGAGGTGGCCCGCGCCGCCGATGCCCGAGGACGCGTAGGTGATGCCCGGCTTTTCCTTCGCGAGCTTCACGTAGTCCTGCACGGTCTTCACCGAGAGCGAGGGCTGCACCACCAGCACGTTCGGGAACACCGAAGCCATGCTGATCGGCGCGAGGTCCTTCAGCGGATCGTACGGCGTCTTCAGGATGTGCGGATTCACGGCCAGCGCGCCGACGTTCGCCAGCACGATGGTGTAGCCATCCGCTGCCGCCTTGGCGACATAGTCGACGGCGATATTGCCGCCCGCCCCGGCGCGGTTCTCCACCACCACCTGCTGGCCGAGCAGCTCGCCGAGCGCCGGCGCGACGATGCGCGCCGTCGTGTCGGTGCCGCCGCCGGGCTCAAAGCCGACGACGGTGGTGATGGCCTTGCCGGGGTAGCTGCCTTGCGCCAAAGCGCAGGCAGCGAATGCCATCGCGGCCATTGCGGCAACGGCGGCGCTAACGCACTTCATCCATCCTCCTCGGCTATCTGCCCTTGAAAACGGGCTTTCTCTTTTCCATGAAGGCTCTGCGGCCTTCACGGTAATCGTCGCTGTCGAAGCACTCCTTCACCCAGGCGCTGCAGGCCGCGGCATCGTAGTCGTTGCGCGCCACCTCGCGGATGATGCGCTTCGCGGAGCGCATGGTGAGCGGCGCGTTGGCGGCGATCATGTCGCAGTACTCGCGCGTGGCCTTTTCCAGCGCCGCCACCGGCACCACCTTGTGCACGAGGCCCATGTGCCGCGCCTCGTCGGCGCTGAACTGCCGCGCGGTGATCATGATCTCGAGCGCGGCTGCCTTGCCGACGACGTCGACCAGGTTTTTCATGGACGACGCGCGATAGCCCAGGCCCATCTTCGCCGCCGGGATGCCCAGCCGGGCATCGTCCGCGGCGATGCGCAGGTCGCACAGATTCGCGATGTTGAGGCCGCCGCCGATGCAGTAGCCGCGGATCATGGCGATCACCGGCTTGTCGAAGTTCTTGAGCGCCGTTTGCGCCTTCTCGCCGATCTCGTCGTAGTGCGCCACCGTCTCGGCGGTGGAGCGCTGCTTTTCGAACTGCGAAATGTCCGCGCCCGAGACGAAGGCCTTGTCGCCGGCGCCGGCCAGCACCACGACGCGAATCGCGTCATCGGCGCCGAAGTCGCCGAGCACCCCGGGGATCGCCTGCCACATGTCGAGCGACACGGCGTTGCGCCGCTCGGGATTGTTGAAGATCAGCCAGCCGATGGCGCCGTCTTTGCGGGCAATGATGCGTTCGGTCATACCACGCCCTGCGTGCGCAGTCCGGCGATCTCCTTCGGCTCGTAGCCCAGCTCCGAGAGAATTTCGTCGGTGTGCTGGCCGATCTCGGGCGTCGCCGTCCTGATCTCGGCCGGCGTGCGCGAGAGCCGCGCCGCCTGGTTGAGAATCTTGAGGCGCCCGAGGCGCGGGTGCTCCACCTCTACCGCGGCCTTGATGTGCTGCACCTGCGGGTCGGCGAACACCTCGTCCATCTTGTAGATCGGGCCGGTCGGCACGCCGATCTTGTTGAGCGCCTCGATCCACTCGGCCGAGCTGCGCTTGGCGAGCGCCTCGCTCATCGTGGCGTTGAGCGCCGCACGGTTCTTCGCGCGCAGCTCGTTGGTCTTGAAGCGCGCGTCCGTCGCCAGATCCTCGCGGCCGAAGAGCTTGCAGATGCGCTGCCACATGCCGTCGCCGGAAGCGGCGACGTTGATGTAGCCGTCGGCGGTTTTGTACGCCGAGGTCGGCATGCTGGTGGGATGGTCGTTGCCGACCTGGCCCGGCACGTCGCCCTTCATGGTGTAGCGCGCGGCCTGGAAGTCGAGCAGCGCGATGCCGGCATTCAGGAGCGAGCTCTGCACCCATTGGCCGCGCCCGGAGTGTTCGCGCTCGAGGAGCGCCGTCATGACGCCTAGCGCGGCGAACAGGCCGCCGGCGACATCGGCGATCGCCGCGCCGGTGCGCATGGGGCCCTGGCCCGGAGCCCCGGTGACCGACATGAGCCCGCTCATCCCTTGCGCGATCTGGTCGAAGCCCGGCCGGTCGCGGTAGGGCCCGTCCTGGCCGAAGCCGGAGATGCTCGCGAGGATGATGCGCGGGTTGATCTTGGCGAGCGACTCGTAGTCGATGCCGAGGCGAAACTTCACATCCGGGCGATAGTTCTCCACCAGCACGTCGGCGGTCTTCACCAGCCGCTCGAGTACCGCGCGCGCCGCCGGCAGCTTGAGATTCAGGGTCATCGCGCGCTTGTTGCGGTGCAGGTTCTGCATGTCGGGGCCATCGCGCGGGCCGCCCATGCTCTCGTTCGGATCGACCCCCGGCGGCGATCGATCTTGATCACGTCGGCGCCGAAGTCGGCGAACTGGCGCACGCAACTGGGGCCCGCGCGCACCCGCGACAGGTCTAGAATGCGCAGGCGCGAAAGCGCGGAACAACCGGCAATTCGGGGCATGGGAATATTCTAGCCGCCAGCCTGTTTCATTCTGCGTACTGGTTCATCTACTGAGGAGGCAGGACATGAAGAAGCTATTCGCAATTACAGCAATCGTTGCCGCAGTTGTTACTTCGGCCGGCTGCGCCCAGGTGCGCGAGAAGATGCCGGACTGGATGCCGGGCAGCGGCGCGATGAAGGTCAGCCTGACCCCCGCCGAGGAAGTCCCGCCTGCCAAATCGGAAGGCAAGGGCAGCGGCAGCTTCCGCGTCGCGGAGGACGGCACCATCAGCGGCAGCGTCAGCACAGAGGGCGTAAAGGGCACCATGGCGCACATTCACCAGGGTGCCAAAGGCGCCAACGGCCCGGTGATCGTGCCGCTCACCAAGAGCGGCGATACCTATACCGTGCCGGACGGCAAGAAGCTGACGCCAGCGCAGTTGGAGGCGCTCAAGGCCGGCAACCTGTACGTGAACGTGCACAGCGACCAGTACAAGGGCGGCGAAGTACGCGCGCAGCTGCAGCCCTAGCGCTTTTCCTTCTAGCAAGCACCGCGGCCGCTCAATACCCTGAGCGGCCGCTGCGTTTCGTCGTGCCGCAGGCGCCGGGCAGCGCTACCGACAACATCGCGCGGCTCGTCGCGCCAGGACTGTCCAAAGAGCTGGGCCAGCCGGTGGTCGTCGACAACCGTCCGGGCGGCGCGCTCACCATCGGCATCGACGCGGTCGCGAAGAGCGCGCCCGATGGCTACACCATCGGCATGGGGCCGATCGGCGCCCTCGCCATCACGCGGCACATGGTGGAGAAGCTGCCCTACGACATCGAGCGCGACCTGCAGCCGGTGGCGCTGATCACCAGCGGCTACATGCTGCTGGCGGCATCGCCCAAGGCGCCCTTCACCACGGTTCGCGAGCTGATCGATTACGCGAAGCGCAACCCCGGCAAGCTGTCGAACGCCTCATCGAGCAACGGCTCGCCCGGCCATGTCAGCGGCGAGCTCTTCAAGAGCATGACCGGCACCGACATCGTGCACGTGCCCTACAAGGGCGGCGCGGGCGCGATCGGCGATCTCATCGCCGGCAACGTGCAGCTGATGTTCGAGAGCACCAACTCGATCGCGCCGCACGTACGAGCGGGCCGCGTGCGCGCCCTCGCCGTCACCGGCGCGCAGCGCGCGCAAAGCCTGCCCGAGGTGCCGACGCTGATGGAAGCCGGCGTTCCCGGCTACGAGGTCACGGCCTGGACCGGCGTCATCGCGCCGGCCGCACTGCCGCGCCCGATCCTCGATCGGCTCAATGCCGCGGTCAACGCCACCATCGTCGAGCCGAACACGAAAGAACGCCTGGCGCAGCTCGGCAGCGAAAGCGGCGGCGGCACCCCCGAGGACTACGCCGCGCTCATCCGCCGCGATTCGGCGAAATGGGCCGACGTCATCAAGCGCTCGGGCGCGAAAATCGACTAACCGAATTCCGTACGTCGTACGGAATTACTCAAGGCGCAGGTTCGCCTTCTTCACCACGGCGCGCCACTTCTCGATCTCGGCCGGGAAGAAGCGCTTGAACTCCGCCTGATTCGATTCGAACAGCGAGATGCCCGCGCCTTGCAGCTTCTCGCGCGTCTCGGGAGCGGCGAGCGTCGCCTGGATATCCGCGGAAATTTTCGCGCCGAGCTCGGCAGGGATGGCAGCCGGCGCGAAGAAGCCCTGCCATAGCGTCGCTTCGTAGTCGGGCAGTCCCTGCTCCGCGATCGTCGGCACGTCCGGCGCGCCGACGAAGCGCGCTTTGCTGGTCACGCCGAGCGCCCGCGCGCGGCCGCCCTTGTGCAAGGGCAGCCCGACCGGCATGCCGGCGAAGTAATACGCGATGCGCCCGCCCATGACGTCGGTCGCGGCCGGCGCGCCGCCCTTGTAGGGCACGTGGATCGCGCTGATGCCCGCCATCAGGTTGAACAGCTCGCCGCAAAGATGATCGGAATTGCCGACGCCGGAGGAGGCAAAGCCGAGCTTGCCAGGCTCCGCGCGAGCGCGCGCGATCAGCTCCTGCACATTCCTGGCAGGGAAGTCGGGCGCGACGATCAGGATGTGCGGCGTCGCTGCGACCGGCACGAGGGGCACCAGATCGGTCTCGGCGCGAAATGGCAGATTGGGCAGCGCAGCGGCACTGATGGCGAGCCCGTTCTGGGCGAACAGCAGCGTATAGCCGTCGCCTTGCGCCTTCGCCACCGCATCGGCGGCGAGGTTGCCCGCGGCGCCGGCGCGGGTCTCGACGTAGACGTTCTGCTTCCAGTGCGCCGCGAGCCGGTCGGCCATCACGCGAGCGACGATGTCGGTCGAGCTGCCGGCGGCGTAGCCGACCACGAGGCGCACCGGCTTTGCGGGGTACTGGGCATGCGCCGCGCAGGCCGTCAAAAGCAACGTGAGAAACAGTCGCATGCTCACCTCATCGAGAACATCTTTTTGCCCGGCACCGGCATCTCGGCGGTGAGGATCTCGCCGTTGGCCGAGTCGGTGATAAAGAGCGTCTTGCCGCGAAACGCGATGTTGGTCATCAACCGATGCTCCTTGCCGGCATGCACGAGATGCGTCGGCAGGCAGTTCGCATCGAAGCGCCAGATGCCGACGCCCAAGTGGCAGACGAGCAGCCCGTCTTCGTCGTCGAACTCGATGCCGTCGGGCCCGGCGTGGCCGCCCGAGAGCTGGATCGCGACGCCGGTCTTCGAGGGCGTGCCGCCCGCCATCAACGGCAGGCGCCAGATCTGCTGCGAGCGCGTAATGGCGACATACACCTGGCTATTCTTTTTGTTCAGGGTGATCCCATTGGGCGAGGGCGCGTTCGCGACCAGCTTCTGCAGCTCACCGTTCGCTCTCAGGCGCCAGACGCGCCCCGTCGGATCGGCGATGCCGCTCTGGCCCTGGTCGGTGAAGTACAGATCGCCGTTGTCGGCAAAGTGCAGGTCGTTCAAGCCCTTGAAGCTCTCGCTGAACCCGGTCTCCACCACCGGCTCGACACGCCCGGTCTTGGTGTTGAGCGCGAGCAGGCCGCGCCGGTAGTCGGCGATGAAAGCGCGGCCGTCGCGGTGGAACTTGAGGCCGTTCGGCCAGCCGTCGTACTGCACCACGAGCTCCCACTCGCCCTTGCGGTCGATGCGGAAGATGCGGCTATACGGGATGTCGACGCACCACAGGTTGCCCTGGCGGTCGAACGACGGCCCCTCGAGGAAGCTGTCGACCGGCGCGCCCTGGCGGTTGGGGTCCGACCAGGCGGTGCGGCGCTTCTTGCGGAACTTCGCGGGCAGCGAGGTGAAGCGCCGCACCTCGATCTTTTTCACCGGCTGAAATGGGTTCATCATGGCGGAATGCGGCGCAGGATAAGCGTGTTCACCCCAATGCCGCAACGACGCCTTTAAACCGGAGACCCAGATGAGAACCCTCGCAGTCCTGATCCTCGCTTTCGTTTCGTGCACCGCGTTCGCCCAGACGAACGTGCGCGTGCGCGGCACCATCACCGCCCTGAACGGCGACGTGCTGACGGTGAAATCGCGCGATGGCCGCGACATCCAGCTGCACCTCACGCCGGATGCCCAGGTCGTCACCGCGAAGAAGACCACCCTTGCCGAGATGGGGCCCAATGCCTACGTCGGCGTCACGTCGGTGAAGGGACCCGACGGCCGCATGGTGGCCAAGGAAGTCCATGCCATCGGGCCGCAGGTGCCCCAGATGCACGGGGCATGGGATTCGACCCCGAATTCGATGATGACCAACGCCAACATCACCAGCGTCGCGCAAGCAAGCGGCGGCAACGAGATCACGCTGAAGTACAAGGACGGCGAGCAGAAGATCGTGGTGACCCCCGAGACCGAGGTGGTGACCTTCGTGCCGGGAACGCGCGCCGACCTCAAGCCGGGCGAGACCATCTTCAGCGGGGCGCGTGTCGAGGGCGACGGCAAGTTCGTGGCGCCGCGCGTGGCGGTCAGCAAAGATGGCGTCAAGCCGCCTCAGTAAGCTCGCGCTCGTGCTGCTCCTGGCCGCGGTAAGCGCCGCGGCCCAGGAGCCCAC
>DASWER010000247.1:0-4391 GCA_036394655.1 Burkholderiales bacterium | reverse complement strand
CGATGCGCATGCAGTCCCGGCCCCTGTCCCGGCGGGCACAGCGCGAGCGTCATCGTCATGCCCGCGGCGCCGAGGATCGGCGCGCCGGCGTTGATCGGCGTCTGTCCGTCCTCGAGCCCGATCACCGATAGCAGCTTGCGCGAGTAGACGACGTCGCGCGCGGCGAGCGGGATGTCGCTTCTCTGGATCGGCAGCGGCTCGAGCGCCTTGAAGCGCGCGATGCGCTTCTGCATCTCGGCGCCGGAAATGCGGATGGTCTTCATTTGCGTACCCCGAGCTTTCTCAGCAGGCCCTCGCGCCGCGTCAGCCACCAGCCGTATTGCAGCGGCCAGCGCTCCATTTTCGGATCGACGCCGAGCGCCTGCGCGGCGTGCAGCGGCCAGTTCGGGTCGTAGAGCGCCTCGCGGCCGACCGCGATCAGGTCGGCATTGCCGGCCGCCAGCGCCTCTTCGGCCTGCTGCGGCGTGAGGATCAGGCCGACCGCCATGGTCTTGATGCCGGCGTCCTTCCTGATTTTGTCGGCGAACGGCAGCTGGAATCCCGGCACGCGCGGGATCAGAGTCTTGGTCGCGGCGGTCGCCGAGCCGAGGATGCCGCCCGATGAGCAGTCGATGACATCCACGCCTATGGTTTTCAGCTCGCTGGCGAAGGCGACGGTGTCCTCGATCGCCCAGCCGCCTTCCACATCGTCGATCGACGAGACGCGCACGAACAGCGGCTTCGATTTCGGCCAGGCTTCGCGCACCGCGCGCGCCACGGCCAGCGGGAAGCGCATGCGGTTCTCGCGCGAGCCGCCGTACTCGTCGCTGCGCGTGTTCGAAAGCGGCGAGAGAAATGTGTGCAGCAGATAGCCGTGCGCCGCGTGCAGCTCGAGGACCTCGAACCCGGAGGCGACCGCGCGCCGCACCGCATTGCGGAACGCCGTCAGCACCGTCTCGAAGTCGCCGCGCTGGAACGCACGCGGCGTGATCCAGCCCTCGCCGAGCTTTTCCTCGGTGGGTGCGACGATCGACCAGGGCTTCTCGTCGCGCTGCAGATCGTCCTGCGTCAGCGGCCCGTTGCCGTGCCACGGCCGCGCCATGCTCGCCTTGCGCCCGGCGTGCGCGAGCTGCAGCGCCGGCAGCGCGCCCTGGCTTTTGATGAACGCGGAAATCCTCGACAGCCCGGCGACGTGCGCGTCGTCCCAGATGCCGGTGTCGCCGTGCGTGATGCGCCCGCGGCGCTCGACCGCGGTCGCCTCGACGAACACGATGCCCGCGCCGCCCTGCGCGAATTTGCCGAGATGCACCAGATGCCAGTCGGTGACATGGCCGTCCTTCGCCGAGTACTGGCACATCGGCGAGACCACGATGCGGTTGCGCGCCGTGACCTCGCGCAGCGCGATGGGCTCGAACAGCAGCGGGGCGCTCACAGCAGGAAGACGCCTTTGCCAGTCGTCTGCGTATCGAAGCTGCGGTAGGCCTCGTCGGCCTGCTCGAGGCGCCAGCGATGCGTGAAGATGCGCTCGAGCGGGATGCGCTGCTTCGCGATGAACTCGGCGCATTCCTGCATGCCCATCGCGCTGAAGGTCCAGGAGCCGATCAGCGTCACCTGGCGGCGCAGGAGATCGGGGCTGACGTCGAGCGTGACGTCGCCGCCTTCGCCGACATAGCAGGCGGTGCCCCAGGTCTTGACGCAGCGCACCGCGGCACGCCGCGCTGCGGCGGCGCCGGTGCAGTCGAGCGCCAGATCGACGCCGAGGCCCTGCGTCAACTCCTTGAGGGCCGGCACGGCATCTTCCTTCGACGCATCGATCACCGCATCGGCGCCGTACTCCTCGGCGAGCTTCATGCGCTCGGGCGAGGTCTCTACCGCAATGACGCGCGCGCCCATGGCGACGCCGAGCACGGTGGCGGACAGCCCCACCGGGCCTTGCCCGAACACGGCGAGCGTGTCGCCGCCTGCGATTTTCATTCGACGCAGTGCTCCATATGCAGTGCCGGTGCCGCAGGCGACCGCGGCGCCTTCGGCAAAGGAGAGCTCTTCCGGCAGCGGCACGATGGTGCGTGCCGGCACCTTGAGATAGTCCGCATGACCACCATGTGCCGTGACGCCATAGACGGTGATGCCGGCGCGGCACAGCTGCGACCAGCCGACGCGGCAATGCGCGCAGGTGCCGCAGCCGGCGTAGTGATGATCCATCACGCGCTGGCCGGTGGGCGCTTCGCGCTCGGAGACACCGGCGCCGCGCGCCACGACGATGCCGCAAGGTTCGTGGCCGCCGATAAAGGGCTCACTCAAATTACCTAAACCCAGGGCAGCTTGCGCGGCCCCAGGCGCCGAGCGGTAGAACTTCAAATCGGAGCCGCACATGCCCGAGGCCTTCATCTCGAGCACCACTTCGCCCGGACCGGGCGTGGGATCGGGGAAGCTGCGCAGCTCGACCTTGCGCTCGCCGAGGAAGACAACGCCGCGCATAGGCATGTGAATCGGGCTAATTCTCTTGCGCGATCTTGGTCTTCTTGCCGGGCGATTTGCGCAGGGTCATCGCCGAGGCCGAGCCCTTGCCCTTCCACTCGGTCTCGTCGATGCGCTCGCCGAGGAAGTTGAGCTCGATGGTGACGTCGTCAGGGTCTTTCAAAAAAATCTGAAAAAGCGGCGGCTTCGCATCCGGGAAGCTGCGGAAGTGCATCTCGATCTTATTGCTCTGGATGCGCTGGCGCACTTCGCCGGGGTTCTGCGCGAGGAACGCGATGTGGTCGACCGAGCCTGAGCCTTTGGTGCCCCGCGGATGCTTCTTGAGCAGGAACTGGTCGCGAATCTTGTTGGGATCCTGCGAGGCCAGATGCACGCAGATTCCGTCGCCGGCCTTGAGCCAGTAGCCGGGGAAGCCGAAGTCGGGCCGCTCGGCGATCTGGAGGCCGAGCACGTTCTCGTAGAATTTCTTGGTGCGCTCGAGGTTCTTCGCGACCAGCAGGAAATGGTTCAGTTCGGTGATCGGCATGAGGTCTCCTCGGTGGGCACGCGTTATTTTGCCTGTTAGGCTGCCGCCCATGAAGCTGCTATCGATCCTGTTCGCAGCCGTGGCGCTGCTGGCTCCGCTCGCGGGCTGGGCGCAGGCGTATCCCAACAAGCCGATCAAGCTGATCGTGCCGGCGCCCGCGGGCGGGCCGACCGACGTGCCGGCGCGGCTTGCCGCGGAAGGCCTGGGTAATCTCGCCGGTCAGCGCTTCGTGGTCGAGAACAAGGCCGGCGCCGGCGGCCTGATCGGTGCGGAGTTCGTCGCGCGCGCCGAGCCCGACGGCTACACGCTGCTCTATGCGAATACCAGCGTGGTCGCCGTGATCCCGGCGCTGCAGCCCAAGATCTCGTACGACCCGGGCGCTTTCGTCGCCGTCGGTTTCGTGTCGAACTCGCCGCAGCTGCTGATCGCGAATCCCAGGTTCCCGGTGAAATCGGTGCGCGAGCTGGTCGAGTATGCAAGAGCGCATCCGGGCAAGGTGAACTTCGCCTCCGGCGGCGTCGGCTCGCTGCCGCACCTGACGTTCGAGCTGTTTCGCCTCGAGTCGGGGATCGACGCCATCCATGTGCCCTATGCCGGGGGCGCACCCGCCACCGCGGCGCTGATGGCGGGGCAGGCCGATGTGCTGTTCGACCTGGTGCGCACGCGCGTGAAGAGCGGCGACGTGCGCGCGCTGGCGATCACCGGCGAGGCGCGCGACCCGGAGCTGCCCGACGTGCCGACGATCGGCGAGGCCGGCTATCCCGCGGTCACCTCGACCTCGTTCACCGGGATCGTCGCGCCGCCGGGCACGCCGCGGGTGGTTGTCACCGTTCTCAATGCAAAGCTCAACGCGCTGCATCAGTCGCCCGAGTTCCAGGCGCGCATGAAATCCTTCGGCCTGGTGCCGAAAGCGAGCACGCCGGAGGAGTTCGCCGCCTACGCCGCGCGCGAGCGCGAGAAATGGCTGCGCGTGGTGAAGGCCTCGGGCGCGAAGCCCGACTGACGTGGCGCGCCTCGCCGCCGCCTTCGGCTCGTCGCACAGCGTGATGCTCGCGGCGACGCTGGAGGACTGGCTGACCGGATTTCGCGAGAGCGACCTGCGCATGCCGTATTACGACGACGAGGGCCGGCCGTGCTCCTATAAGGATCTGCTCGCCCGTGCGCCCGCCGATGCGCAAGAGCGCATCACCCCGCAGCTCATCACCACACGCTTCCACGAGGTGCAGGAAGCCATGCACCGGATGAAAGCCGAGATCGCCGCCGCGAAGCTCGATGCCCTGGTGGTGGTGGGCGACGATCAGTACGAGCTGTTCGGCGACCAGCACATGCCGGCGATCGCGATCTATTACGGCGAGACCATCCGCAATGCGCCGCAGAAGCCGGTTGCCGAGGGCGACTGGTACCGGCG
>DASWER010000246.1:0-2511 GCA_036394655.1 Burkholderiales bacterium | reverse complement strand
ATCGTCGAGCTCAACATGAAGGGCTGCTACCTGACGATGCGCGCGGTGACGCCGACGATGCAGAAGCAGCGCTCGGGCAAGATCGTGAACATCGGCGGCACCTTCGGGCTGCGCGGCCGCGCGCTGCGCATGGCGTACTCGGCATCGAAGTGGGGTCTGCGCGGCATCACCAAGGCGTTCGCGCTCGAGCTCGGGCCGTACAACGTCAACGTCAACAACGTCTGCCCGGGCATGGTCGACGGACCGCGCTTTCGCAAGGTGTGCGAGGAAATGTCGAAGCGCCTCGGCATCTCCATGGAGGAGGCGATGCGCAAGCACGCCGAGGAGTATGCTCTGAAGCGCGTCTCGACCGACGAGGACGTGGCGAACGCGGTGCTGTTCTACGCGAGCGAGGTCTCGCGGCAGATCACCGGCCAGGACATCGCCGTCGACGGAGGATGGGTCATCTGATGGAAGCCGATATCGTGATTCGCGGCGGTCAGGTCGTCACCGCCGACGCCGTGTTCACCGCTGACGTCGCGATCGCCGGCGAGAAGATCGCCGCCGTGGGCGATGCGCTAAAGGCGAAGAAGACCATCGACGCCACCGGCAAGTACGTGATCCCCGGCGCGATCGACAGCCACGTGCACTTCCGCGCGCCGGGCTACGACCACAAAGAGGACTGGCAGACCGGCACCGGCTCCGCCGCGCGTGGCGGCGTGACCACCGTGCTCGAGATGCCAAACACCAATCCGCCGACCGGCACGCTGGAAGCGTTGAAGATCAAGCAGGGCATCGCGGCGTGCCAGGCCTACGTCGATTACGGCATCTACGGGCTGCTCGACGAGAACAATCTCGGCGAGCTCGAGGCGCTCGCCGCGGCCGGCGTCTCGAGCTTCAAGTGCTTCATGGGCAACACCTTCGGCGACCTGCCGGCACCATCGGATGGCGCGATGCTCGAGGGCTTCGAGATCCTCGCAAGGCTCGGCCTGCGTTGCACGGTGCACGCGGAGAACGCCTCCATCATGGCGCGCCGGCAGGCGCAGCTCGAGGCCGCCGGGCGCACCGATCCGCTGGCGCACCTCGCGGCGCGGCCGGAAGTCTGCGCGATCGAAGCGGTGTCGCGTGCCGTGGTATTCGCCGAATGGACCGGCGCACGGCTGCACATCGCGCACAAGAGCTCGAAGGACGCGCTCTACGTGCTGCGCGACGCCAAGCGCCGCGGTGTCGACGTCACCGTGGAGACCTGCCCCCAGTACCTTTTGCTATCGACGGAAGACCATAAGCGCCTGGGCAACGTGCTGCGCGTCAACCCGCCGATCCGCGAGCCGGGGCACCAGGAAGCACTCTGGCAGGCGCTGCGCGAGGGCGTGGTCGACATGATCGCGACCGACCATGCGCCGCACTTGCCCGAGGAGAAGACGCGCGCCAGCGTCTGGCAGTGCGACTGCGGCTTTCCCGGCGTCGAGACGCAGATGCCGCTGATGCTCACCGAGGTGAGCAAAGGCCGCATGTCGATCAGCGACTACGTGCGCTGGGCCTGCGTCAATCCGGCCAAAGCCTGGGGCCTGTTCCCGAACAAGGGCGTCATCCAGCCCGGAGCGGACGCGGACATCGTGCTGGTCGATGCGAAGCGCGAGTGGTCGATCGACCAGTCGCAGCTCTTCTCGAAGAGCAAGATCTCGCCGTGGCATGGCCGGCGGGTGCAGGGTGCACCGGTTCTTACGCTCGTCAGGGGAAAGACGGTGATGGAGAACGGCCGCATAGTGGCCGAGCCCGGCTGGGGCAAGCCGGCGCGGCAGAAGATGCCGCCGCCCGCGCCGCGCAACCTCGATAAGACCACTGCCGCGATCACCGCGGCGCGCGAGAGCATCCGGAAAGTCGGCTGATGGAGCGGGAGGCGCTCGGGCGCGAGCTATACGCGCTGCTCGCCGACCTTGTCGCCATCCCGTCCACGTTCCCGCCCGGGGACACCGAAGGAATCTCGGCGTATTGCAGTGATTTCCTGTCTCAGCTCGGATACAAGACCGAGATCCACGAGAAAAGGAAGACCGTCCAGAACCTCGTCGCAAGACTCGGGCGCGGCAAGCCGTCGGTGGTGTTCAACGCGCATGCGGATACCGTCGGGATCGGCGAGCGGGCCGCGTGGCGCACCGACCCGTTCGCCGCGACCCTCGTCGACGGCCGTGTCTACGGCTTGGGCGCGAGCAACTGCAAGGCCTCGATGGCAGTCCAGCTCTGGCTCGCGCGCCAGGTCGCGCGCCGCGGCGCGCCGAAGCGCGGCGAGCTTGTCTTCACCTTCGTGGGAGATGAGGAGAACCTCGGATCCGATGGCATGGCGTACCTAAGGAATATTTCGGCGATCCGGCCGGACACCCTGGTCGTCGCAGCGCCTACACGCAATCGAATCGTGTACGAGGAGCGCGGCGTGATGTGGGTGAGAGTGACGACCCGCGGTCGTGCCGCTCACGCGGGCGCTCCGCACGCTGGAGATTCCGCGATCTTGAAGATGAACCGGCTCATTTCAGAAAT
>DASWER010000245.1:0-6843 GCA_036394655.1 Burkholderiales bacterium | reverse complement strand
AATGACATCCGGAGCGCCCGCCTCCAGCGCCGCGAGCTTGCGGCCGCGCAGCTCGCCCGAGATCGCCGGCTGGAGTAACGAATAAGTGCCGGCGGAGCCGCAGCAAAGGTGCGCGTCATTCACCGGCGTCAGCTCGTAGCCGACTCTTGCGAGCAGCGCCTCGACCTGGCCGCGCAGCTGTTGCCCATGCTGCAGCGTGCAGGGCGACTGGAACGCCACGGTGCCTCTCTTGCTACCGGCGGCGATCATGTCCGGCGTGATGAGCTCGCAGAGGTCGCGGGTGAGCGCGGAAATGCGCTCGGCTTTCTCCCGGTAGCGCGCATCGTGCGCGAGCAGGTGCCCGTAGTCCTTCACCGTCACGCCGCAGCCGCTCGCGGTCATCGCGATCGCCTCGACCTCGCCGCGCTCCACCGCCGGCCACCAGGCATCGATCAGCGCGCGCATGTCCTCGCGGCCGTCTTCCTGGTAGTTCAGATGAAAGCGGATGCCGCCGCAGCAAGCCGCGCCCGGCGTTTCGACCAGCGAGATGCCGATGCGATCGAGCACGCGCGCCGCCGCGGCATTGATCGACGGCGCGAGCACGGGCTGCACGCAACCGGCCAGCACCAGCACCTTGCGCGCATGGCGCGGCGCGGGCCAGGCGCCGGGCGCGCGGGATCGCGGTGGCACCTTGGCCTTTAACGCCCCTGGAAGCAGCGGGCGCAGCCATTGTCCGAGCTTTAACAACACAGCAAATAAACCGGTGCGCGGCAGCCCCCAAGCGAGGAGCGCGCGCCGCAGGCGATCCAATGGACCGCGCTCGGTCTTCGACTCGACCACCGCTCGGCCGATGTCGACCAGGCGCCCATAGCGCACGCCGGAGGGACAGGTGGTCTCGCACGCGCGGCAGGTGAGGCAGCGGTCGAGATGCAGCCGCGTCTTGTCGGTGACGGCGGCGCCTTCGAGCGCCCGCTTGATCAGGTAGATGCGGCCGCGCGGGCTGTCGAGGTCGTCGCCCAGCACCTGGTAGGTCGGGCAGGTGGCGGTGCAGAAGCCGCAGTGCACGCATTTGCGCAGGATGCTTTCCGCCTCGCGGCCCTCGGGCGTGTCGCGGATGAAATCGGCGAGCTCGGTCTGCATCGCTCGCTATACTTTTCGCATGCGCACGATTTCCTGGCTGCTGATCCTCGGCGTCGTCATCGCCGCGGCGTACGCGCTCGTGCGCTGGCGCCGGCAGTGGGCCGAGCGGCAGAAAGCGGCGGAGGAGCGCTTCGTCACTTTCATCGCCCAGACCAAGCCGGCAGTGCCGGCGCCCAGTGCGCCCGCCGCGCCGCTGCCGCAGCCTGATCCTCATGAGCGGCTGCTGCTCGAGGCGGCCGGCAAGGCGGGCGAGGCGGGAGAAGCGGCGCTTTCGATCCAGCTCTATGCCAAGCTGCTGTCGCGCTATCCGCACACCCGGTTCGCCGCGCAGGCGCGCGCCGCGGTCGAAGAGCAGAAAAAGAAGCTGGCAAAGGCCTAGAGCTCCGGATAGAGGCGGCCGGGATTGAAGATGCCGGCCGGATCGAAGGCGTCTTTCAACCTGCGGTGCAGCCCGAGCACTACCGGCGTGAGGGGCGCAAAGGCGCCGGCCGATTTGTCCGCGCCGCGGAACAGCGTTGCGTGTCCGCCCGCACGTTTGGCCGTGTCCCGGATTTGTGGATCATCACCGCGTATCCAGCGCAGCCCTCCGCCCCACTCGATGAGCTGGCGCCCGCCCAGGGCGAGCGGCGGACTTATGGAGGGCACGGCGAGGCGCCACAGCGTCTCCTCGCCGGCGAAAAAAGCATGCGTCTGCTCGCGAACCGCGCGCCAGAAAACCGCCGTGACGCCGACTTCGGCGCCGCCGATGCGCTGCGCCGCGCCCTTCACCGCAACGTCCGATCCCGAAAGGCGCACATGCAGCGCGCCGTCGTGCCACGCCGTGGCCGAGAGCGGCAGCGGCTCGCCCGCCCACCGGTTCATCGCGTCGAGTGCGCCGGCTTCATCGGTCTCGAGGCGCAGCGTGAGCTCCATTGGCGGACGCGGCAGCACCTTGAGCGAGGCCTCGGCGATCAGCCCGAGCGTGCCGAGCGCGCCGGCGCTCAGGCGCGAAACGTCGTAGCCGGCGACGTTCTTCATCACCTGGCCGCCGAACTGCAGGAGCTCGCCGCGCCCGTCGATCAGCTTGACGCCGAGCACGAAGTCGCGCAGCGCGCCGGCGCTCGCGCGCCGCGGACCCGAGAGACCGGCTGCGATGCAGCCGCCGAAGGTCGCGGCGCCGAAATGCGGCGGCTCGAACGGCAGGCATTGGCCGCTCGCCTCGAGCGTCCGCTCGATCTCGGCGAGCGGTGTGCCGCAGCGCGCGGTGATCACCAGCTCGCTTGCCTCGTAGGCGGCGATGCCGGCGTACGCGCGCGTATCGAGCAGCTCGCCGCGCGGCGCGTTGCCGTAGAAGTCCTTGCTGCCGCCGCCGCGCAGCCGCAGCGGGGTCTTGCGAGCCGCCGCCGAGCGGATCCGCTCCTGGAGCGCTGCCAGCGTCAAAACCGCGGCAGCTCCGCGTGCGGCAGCGCGCCGCCGCGCACGTGCATGCGGCCGTACTCCGAGCAGCGCGCGAGCGTCGGCACCGCCTTGCCGGGGTTGAGCAGCCCATGCGGATCGAAGGCGCGCTTGACGGCGTGGAACAGCTCCAGCTCCGCGCTGCCGAACTGCGCGCACATCTGGTTGATCTTCTCGACGCCGACGCCGTGCTCGCCGGTGATGGTGCCGCCCACCGCGACGCATTTCTCCAGCACTTCGCCGGCGAAGCGCTCGGTGCGCTCGAGCTCCTCGGCATTGTTGGCGTCGAACAGGATCAGCGGATGCAGGTTGCCGTCGCCGGCGTGGAACACGTTGGGGCAGCGCAGCCGGTACTTCTTCTCCATCTCGGCGATGAAGTTGAGCACTTCGCCCAGGCGCTTGCGCGGGATGGTGCCATCCATGCAGTAGTAGTCGGGCGAGATGCGGCCCACCGCCGGAAACGCCGCCTTGCGCCCCGACCAGAAGCGCAGGCGCTCGGCTTCGTCGCGCGACACCGCGAGGCGCACCGCGCCGGCGGCCGCGAGCACCGCCTCCATGCGCGCGATCTCGTGCTCGACTTCAGCGGCGCTGCCATCGGATTCGCACAGCAGGATCGCGGCGGCTTCGAGGTCGTAGCCGGCCGAGACGAACTCCTCGACCGCGCGCGTCGCCGGGCGATCCATCATCTCGAGGCCCGCGGGGATGATGCCAGCGGCAATCACCGCGGCCACCGCATTGCCCGCTTTCTCGACGTCGTCGAACGACGCCATGATGACGCGCGCGCACTTCGGCTTGGGCAGCAGCTTGACGCTCACCTCGGTGACGACGAAAAGCATTCCTTCGGAGCCGATGGCGAGCGCGAGGAGATCGAGTCCCGGCGCATCGGGCGCTTCGCTGCCCACCTCGAGCGGCTCGCCCTCGATAGTGAAGCCGCGCAGCCTGAGCACGTTGTGCAGCGTCAGGCCGTATTTCAGGCAGTGCACGCCGCCCGAGTTCTCGGCGACGTTGCCGCCGATGGTGCAGGCGATCTGGCTCGACGGATCGGGTGCGTAGTACAGGCCGTGCGGCGCCGCCACCTCCGAGATCACGGCGTTGCGCACGCCCGGCTGCACCACCGCGACGCGCGCGCGCGCATCGACGCGCAGCACGCGCATGAATTTCGCCATCGAAAGCAGCACACCGTCGCCCGGCGGCAGCGCGCCGCCCGAAAGCCCGGTGCCGGCGCCGCGCGGCACCACGGGTACACCGAGCTTCGAGCAGGTGATGAGAACACGCTGGACCTGCTGCTCGGTCTCGGGCAGCGCCACCACCATCGGCAGCTGGCGGTAGGCGGTCAGGCCGTCGCACTCGTAGGGTCGCGTATCCTCTTCGTCGAACAGCACCGCGCGTTGCGGCAGAAAGGCGCGCAGCGCGCGCGCCACCTCGTGCTGCCGGCTCAGAGATACGGCTTCGCCCACTTCAGGCCTTCGCGCGTGTCACCGCGGGGATTGTATTCGCATCCCACCCAGCCCGAATAACCGATGGCGTCGAGATGGCGCAGCAGAAAGTCGAAGTTGATCTCGCCCGTGCCGGGCTCGTTGCGCTCCGGCACGTCGGCGATCTGGATGTGGCCGATGCGCGCGAGCAGCCGCTCGATGCTGCGCGCGAGATCGCCCTCCATGATCTGCATGTGGAACACGTCGTATTGCAGGAAGGCATTGGCTTCGCCGGCGGCGTTGAGCACATCGATGGCCTGCGCGCTGCCGGTGAGAAAGAAGCCGGGCACGCTGCGCGTGTTGATCGGCTCGATGAGCAGCTGCACGCCGACCTCGCCCAGGCGCCGCGCGGCGTGGCGTACATTGGCCACCAGGGTGTGGCGGTGCTGCGCATCGGCGGCGGCGAGGCCGGCGATGCAGTTCAGGCGCGGACAGCCGACCGCGGTGGCGTATTCGATGGCGCGCTCGACGCCCTCGCGGAACTCGCGCTCGCGCCCGGGCAGGCAGGCGATGCCGCGCTCGCCTTTCGCCATGTCGCCGGCCGGCAGGTTGTGCAGCACGACCTGCACGCCCGCATCGCGCGCGCGCCGGGCCAGCGCCTCGGGGGCGAGCGCGTACGGGAACTGGTATTCGACGTAGCGAAAACCCGCGTCGCGCGCGGCGCCGAAGCGCTCGAGAAAATCGAGCTCGGGGAACAGCATCGAAAGATTCGCGGCGAGCTTCGGCATAATGGACAGAATAACTTGAACGCGATGGAAATCGCTGCCGCAACGCCGTGGTGGATCTGGCCGATCGCGCTGTTCGCGGTCAGTTTTGCGATCGGCATCGTCGCGGTGCTGGCGGGGGTCGGCGGCGGCGTGCTGTTCGTGCCGATCGTCGGCAGCCTGTTTCCCTTTCATCTCGACTTCGTGCGCGGCGCCGGGCTGATGTTCGCGCTCGCCGGCACGCTCGCCGCCGGGCCGCCGCTGCTGCGCGCCGGCATGGCGAGCCTGCGGCTGGTGATGCCGCTCGCGCTGGTGGGCTCGATCGCTTCCTTCGCCGGCGCGCTCGCCGGATTCGCGCTTGGCACGGCGCAGCTGCAAACGCTGCTCGGCGTGCTGATCATCGGCATCGCGCTGCTCATCTGGCGCCTGCGCGGCGCCGACCGGGCGGAGATCGAACCCGACGCGCTGAGCGAACTGCTGCGGCTGGAAGGCGAATTCCACGACGCGGCGCTCGACAGCACCATCGATTGGCGCACGCACCAGACCCCGCTCGGCCTGGCGGCCTTCGCCGGCATCGGCTTCGTCGGCGGCATCTTCGGCCTGGGCGCCGGGTTCGCGAATGTGCCGGCGCTCAACCTCCTGATGGCCGCGCCGCTCAAGGTGGCGGTCGGCTCGAGCGGCCTGCTGATCTCGGTGATCAACAGCTCCGCGGCATGGGTCTACCTGCATCGCGGCGCGCTGCTGCCGCTGGTGGTGGTGCCGTCGATCCTCGGCGTAATGCTCGGCTCGCGCATCGGCGCCCGGCTGCTCGGCGTGACTCCGGCGCCGGTGGTGCGCCGCCTGGTCATCGTCGTGATGCTGCTCGCCGGATTGCGCGCGCTGTCCAGGGGGCTCGGCCTATGGACCTGATGTCGCGGGAGCGGCGCTTGCGCGAGCTTTATGCCCGCTGGCTCGACGCCGCGACCAAGGCCGGCTTCGCGATCCTGCTCGCTGCCTTCCTCGTCTATGCCGGCGGCCTGCTGCCGGCTTACGTGCCGCTGGCGGACCTGCCGCGCTACTGGAGCCTGCCGGTGCACCGCTTTATCGAAGTGACCGGCGCGCCGCAGGGCTGGGCGTGGCTCGGGCTGCTCGGCTACGGCGACGCGCTCAACCTGGCGGCGGTCGCCCTGCTCGGCCTGGTGACGCCGGCCTGCTACGCGCGCCTGCTACCCGCCCTGATCGCCGAGCGCGACTGGCTGCAGGCCGCGCTCGCCCTGGCGCAGCTCGTGGTGCTGGTCACTGCAGCGAGCGGCCTGCTGGCCGGCCCCGGGTGACGGTGCTAGACTTTTTTCGCGCCAGACCCATAACTAAAAGGAGAAAACCATGGGTGCGATCTTCCAATCCCTGAGCCGAACCATCATCGCCGGTGTCGTCGTGCTCATCGTCCTGCTGTTCATTGCCGCCGCCCTGACCGGCGGCGCGGTCAATCTTGCGTCGCACGGCTGGTGGCTGTTCGCCATGCGCTGGCTGCACATCACGGCAGGCGTGATGTGGATCGGCCTGCTCTGGTACTTCAACTTCGTGCAGACGCCGTCGATGCCCAAGATCCCCGACGAGCAGAAGCCCGCGGTGAGCAAGGTGATCGCGCCCACGGCGCTCTTCTGGTTCCGCTGGGCGGCGATGGCGACCATCGTCCTCGGCCTGATCCTCGCCCTGATGAACGGCTACCTGGGGCAGGCGCTCATGCTGCAGAAGGGCTTCGTGGCGATCGGCCTGGGCATGTGGCTCGGCGCCATCATGTGGTTCAACGTCTGGTTCATCATCTGGCCAAACCAGAAGAAGGCGCTCGGCATCGTGCAGGTCAGCCCCGAGGAGAAGGCCGCGGCGGCCAAGCTCGCCGGCATGACCTCGCGCATCAACACCATGCTGTCCATCCCCATGCTTTATTTCATGGTGGCGCAGCAGCACGGCGGCCTATAAAGCCTGTTAGGTGCCGGGAATGCCGCCGATGCGGCTTCCCGGCTTGATGCCCCGGGCGGCAAACCAGCCGCGGTTCATTTCCAGCGCATAGCGCGCCGGCCGGCTCGCGCAATGCGAGTCCTCGGTCTGCGGCGCCATGTCCTCGACGTTGA
>DASWER010000244.1:0-2277 GCA_036394655.1 Burkholderiales bacterium | reverse complement strand
CGACATCACATCCTCGACCGTACCGGTGATGAAGATGATGCGCTCCTTCAGCAGACGCGAGAAGATGTCGTAGGCGCGCTCGCCCCGGTTGGTCTGCTCGACCACCATGGGGACAAGGGTATTCATGTAGATATCAACGGGATCGCGCATGGATCAACCTGCCTTAGACCAGCGGCTTGGGACCGTCGGCGCGAATCCGCCGTGTTGCTCCAGAACCGCAGCGCATTTGGTCACGCTTGATCACAAATATAGCCGGAAACGCCGGCGACAAGCCGCTTCAACCGACATTCCCCAGATAAAGGAGGCCGGCTGCGCTCGTTGCTGTTTTTCACGCCGCAACCGCATCGCCCGAAAACGAGACACCGCGAATCAGAAAAGACGGGGCGATCCGTTGGGTTCCAGATGTCTTTGGAAAGCTTCTTGTATGCCTCTTGCGTGTTCGGGGGTTGGCGAAATGGCGATCGCGTTCGCGTCCGCATAAGCCCGGGTTGCAGTAGCCGAGACAGTAGCGAACGACTTCTGTTCAGTCGAACATGGGCCTTGCAATCATTTCGGTCGCGCAATGTCTGCAACCCGGCAGTTGCCTCCCTTCGGAACAGGCGATCGGCTTCGGCACACAAGCCGCGTCTGGCGCACGCTCCGCGATCCGAGCGCAGGTTGCCCACCCTACGCAGGCTACGCCTCCCCCGCCGGGCCCTTGCCGAGCGCGGCCTGGGCGGCGGCGAGGCGTGCGATGGGAACGCGGAACGGCGAGCACGAGACGTAATCGAGCGCAATCTCGTGGCAGAACGCGACGGAGGCGGGGTCGCCGCCGTGCTCGCCGCAGATCCCGACCTTGAGCTTCGCCTTCGTCTTCCGACCGCGCTCGACGCCGATCCGCACCAGTTCGCCCACGCCCTCGCGGTCGATGGAGACGAACGGATCGCTCGCGAGAATCCCGCGCGCCATGTAGGTGCCGAGAAAGCTCGCGGCGTCGTCGCGGCTGATGCCGAAGGCGGTCTGGGTCAGGTCGTTGGTGCCGAAGGAAAAGAATTCCGCGGTCTCGGCGATCTCGGCGGCGCGCAACGACGCCCGCGGCAGCTCGATCATGGTGCCGACCTGGTAGGCGACTTTCGTTCCGGTCTCGCGCGCGACCGCCTCCGCCATGGCGTCGATGCTCGCCTTGACCAGGTCGAGCTCGGCCTTGGTGGCGATGAGCGGGACCATCACTTCGGGCACCACCGGCTTGCCCGTGCGCTTTGCCGCTTCGACCGCGGCCTCGAAGATGGCGCGCGCCTGCATCTCGGCGATCTCGGGATAGGCGATCGCGAGCCGACAGCCGCGGAAGCCGAGCATCGGGTTGAACTCGTGCAGGTCGCGGGCGCGGTCGGCGAGCTTCTTCGGGTCGGCCCCCATCGCGGCGGCGACCTCGGCGATCTCCTCCTCGCTGTGGGGCAGGAACTCGTGCAACGGCGGGTCCAACAGCCGGATCGTCACCGGCAGCCCCTGCATGATCTCGAACAGCTCGACGAAATCCGCGCGCTGCATGGGCAGCAGCTTCGCGAGCGCGGCGCGGCGCGACTTCTCGTCGTCGGCGAGGATCATCTCGCGCACGGCGCGGATGCGGTCCTCCTCGAAGAACATGTGCTCGGTGCGGCAGAGCCCGATGCCCTCGGCGCCGAACTTGAGCGCGACGCGGGCGTCGTTCGGGGTATCGGCATTGGCGCGCACGCCGAGCGTGCGCACCGCGTCGGCCCAGCCCATCAGCGTGCCGAACTCGCCGGACAGCGCCGGCTCCGTCATCGGCACGCGCCCCGCCAGCACCTGCCCGGTCGAGCCGTCGATGGTGATGATATCGCCCGCCTTGAACGTGCGCCCGGCAATGCTCATGGTGCCGGCGGCGTAGTCTACGCGCAGCGCGCCGGCGCCGGAAACGCAGGGCTTGCCCATGCCGCGCGCCACCACGGCGGCGTGCGAGGTCATGCCGCCGCGGGTGGTGAGAATGCCCTCGGCCGCGTGCATGCCGTGGATGTCCTCGGGCGAGGTCTCGACCCGGACGAGGATGACGTTCCTGTCCTTGGCCTTGAGCGCCTCGGCCTGGTCGGAGGAGAACACGATCTCGCCGGACGCGGCGCCTGGCGAAGCCGGAAGCCCGGTGGCGATGATCTTGCGCTCGGCATTGGGATCGATGGTGGGATGCAGGAGCTGGTCGAGCGCGCCCGGATCGATGCGGGTGACCGCCTCCTTGCGGGTGATCAGACCTTCGTTGGCGAGCTCGACCGCGATCCTGAGCGCGGC
>DASWER010000243.1:0-8651 GCA_036394655.1 Burkholderiales bacterium | reverse complement strand
CTGCTCGCCGGCGCGCTGCGCCCGCATCGCGCCTGGACCGCGACCTATCTCTCGTTCTGGGTGCAGGCTTACAACACCAGCGTGGTGAAGAAAGAGGACCTGCCCAGGACCTACCAGGACCTGCTCGACCCGAAGTGGAAGGGCAAGCTCGGCATCGAGGCGCGCGTACCGGAGTGGTACGCGACCGTGGCGATGGACATGGGAGAGGAAAAGGGCATCCGCTTCTTCCGCGAGCTCGTCGCCCGCAACGGCATCTCGGTGCGCGGCGGGCACACCCTGCTCAGCAACCTGGTGATCGCCGGCGACGTGCCGCTGGCACTGACCATGTACCAGTACATCACCGAAGGCGCCAAGCGCAAAGGCGCAGCCGTCGACTGGTTCGTGCTCGAGCCCGCGGTCGCGCGCATGAGCGGCGTGGGTATCGCGCAGCGCGCGCCGCACCCGAACGCGGCGCTGCTGTTCTACGAATTCATGCTCTCGACCGAAGCGCAGCAACTGCTCCTCGAGATGGACTACGTGCCGACCCTGAGCAAGCTGCCCTCGCCGCTGGCGAACCGCCGCTTCCAGCTGGTCGATCCGGCGATCGCGCTCGACCAGCGCGACAAGTGGGAGAAGTCGTTCGAGGAGGTGTTCATCAAGCGGAGCAGCCAATAAGGCGCCTCGCTCTCCTCCTCCTAGTCGCGCTCGGCCCGGCACAGGCGCAGACGCTGCAGGAGCTCGCCGCCTACCAGGGCGCGGACCGGCAGCAGCGGCTGCTCGCGGGGGCAAAGAAGGAAGGCGCGCTGCTTTTCTATACGACGTTCCCGACCGAATATGCCAACCAGCTGACGGCGCCGTTCGAACGACGCTATGGCATCAAGGTCAGCCATTGGCGCTCGCGCTCAGAGATCGTGCTGCAGAAAGCGCTCGCCGAAGGCCGTGCCGGCAGCTCGACCGCCGATGTCATCACGATCATTTCGCCGCAGGCGGAAATCCTGCGCCGCGCCAACCTGCTGCAGGAAGTCCACTCGCCCTACCACGCCGACCTGGTTCCATTTGCCGCGCCCAGGCACGGCGAATGGGCGGCGACGCTGCAGCACGTGTTCGTGCAGGCCTACAACACCGACCAGGTCAAAAGGGACGCGCTGCCAAAGACCTGGGCCGATTTGCTGGCACCGCGGTGGAAAGGGAAGCTCGCCATCGAAAGCGACGACCACGAATGGCTGTCCTCGGTCATCGCGGATATGGGCCAGGCCGAAGGCGTCAAGTTCTTCCGCCAGCTCGTCGCGACGAACGGCGTATCCGTGCGCAGCGGGCATGCGCTGTTGACCAGCCTGGTGGCCTCGGGCGAAGTGCCGCTCGCGCTTACGGTCTATCAATACAGCGTAGAGCAGGCGAAGAAGAAAGGCTCGCCGATCGACTGGTTCGTGATCGGGCCCGCGGTGAGCATCACCAACGCGGCCGCCGTGCCCAAGAAAGCACCGCATCCCTACGCGGCGCTGCTGTTCTACGACTACCTCATCAGCCCGGAAGGTCAGCGCGCGTTCGCAGGCATCGGCTACGTGCCGACCAGCGTCAAAGTCGAATCGCCGGTCAAGGGCGTGAAGCTCAAGCTGCTCGACGTGCCGACGCTGCTCGACGAGCAGGAAACATCCAGCCGCCTGTTCGAGCAGCTGATCCTCAAAGGCGCCGCGCGCTGATCACGCGGCGCAGCTTCGCCGAAAGATTGCCGCGCCCGGCGATCTCGATGGCATCGAGCTGCAACCACGTGCGCAGACTATTCAGCTCGCGCGCGAGCTCCGGCGCGACGCGGCCCGCGTTTTGCCCGCGCTCCAAGAACGCGCCTTGCACCACCAGCGTCTTGCGCGCGCGATCGGCCTTGAGGTCGCAGCGCGCAACCAGCGTGTCGCCGAGCAGGAATGGACAGACGTAGTAGCCGTAGATGCGCTTGCGCACCGGCGTGTAGATCTCGATGCTGTATTTCATACCGAACAGGCGGTGCAGCCGGCGGCGATCCCAGACCAGCGAGTCGAACGGCGTCACCAGTCCTCGCGCCTCGATGGCGCGCGGCACGCGCGCCGCGGCATGCACGTATGCAGGGTTCTTCCACCCCTCGACATGAGCGGGGACCAGCCTTCCCTCCTCGACCAGCTCGGCTAGCAGCTGCCGCGCGACCGGCTTCGGCCGCCGGCGCTCGGGTCCTGAGCGATCGCTGGTGCCATCGATATAGAAATAGCCGACGAGATCGTCGAATGTGCCTACGCCTTGTGCCTTTGCTGCCAGCTCGATCAGCTGCTTCATCGCCTGCTCGCGCGCCGGCGCCTTTGCCTCGCGCGCCGATTGCGGGATGACGCGCTCGGCGAGGTCGTACAGCCGCTCGAAGCCGCGGCGTCCGGCGATGGCGATGAGCCCGGCGTCGAACAGATGCTCGAGCGCGGCCTTGCCGGCGCTCCAGCCCCACCAGTTTCCCGAGCGCGTTCCCGGATTCGAAAGATCGGCTGCGGCAAGCGGACCGCGCTCGCCGACTTCGGCATAGGCCTGCGCCATGTACGCGCCGCGCCGCGAGCGCAGGTGCCGCTGGGTCCACGCGGCGTGCTTTTCCATCCGGTAGCGGAACAGTGGATAGAGCGAGACCGGCAACAGGCAGGCGGCGTGGCCCCAGTACTCGAAAAGCTCGCGCTTTTCATAAGCCAGCGCATCGAGCGCCGCCACCGGGTAAGGGCCGAGCCGCGCGAACGCCGGCACGTAATGCGCGCGCGCCAGCACGTTCACCGAGTCGATCTGGAACGCATGCACCTTCGCCGCGAGCTTGCGCAGATGATCGATGGAGGGCCGCGCCGGTTTGGAGGTAAAGCCCTGTGATGCCACCGCGAGACGGCGGGCCTCTGCAAGCGACAGCGTGATCACCTCAGGAGCTTACAGGCGCTCGCGCATCCAGGCGGCAGTGCGCACCGCGCCGCCGAAGCTGTAGAGGTGCACGCCCACCACGTTGCTCGCCTCGCGCTTGCAGGTATAGCGCGCGATCCCGACCAGCTGATCCTGGGGATCGGTATTGGTCACGAGCTGGGCGATGCCGCTGCCGAGGGTGCGCAGCGCGCGCAGCGACACGCTGACGCCGCAACGCTGCGCATAGCGCAAGAGCGCCACGGGATCGGTCGGCCCGGCGATGCCGACGTACACCGGCAGGCTTGGCCACAGCCGCGCGAGCATCGAGCAGTAATCGACCACGCGTGCCGGCGCGAAGCAGAACTGCGTCAGGACGTAGACGCCGATCGATTGCGCCGCGGCGAGCTCGAGCTTGCGCGCGAGCGCCTTCTCGAGAGCATTGAGCGGAATGCGCGGATGACCTTCCGGGTAGCCGGCAACGCCGATCTCCCGCACGCCGCACTCGCCGAGCAGGCCTTCTTCCAGGATTTGCAGGCTGTCGCCATACGGCCCCTTCGGCCGCGGCTCATCGCCGCCGAGCAGCAGCACGCGATGCACGCCGTACTCGTTGGACGCCTTGCGCAGGAAGTCGCGGAATTCCTCGCGATTGAGTATCCGCCGCGCCGAGACGTGCGGCACGGGATCGAGTCCCGCCTCGCGCACGGCGGCGATCGCCTCGAGCGTGCGCGCGAGCGGCAAGCCGGGCAGTGACGGAATGTAGACGCAGCTCCCCGAGGGCAGGAGCGTGCCGACCTCTTTCGCGCGATGCAGCTCGCGCGGCGCGATCTCGAGCGACCCGGCGGCGATCAGCTCCGAGATGCGCGCATCGATGCCCGGCTCAGTCGCGCTTGCGGGAAACGACATAGGATTCATCCAGGAACCAGAGGCTGCCGTGCTTCTGCAGCACTTCGCGGGTGGCGTCGAGATAGCGGCTGTCGCGCAGCACCTCGCCCAGGCGCATATCGTCGATCTGCGCGACGTAGATCGCGGCGTTCCAGGCCGCGAACAGCGTCGAGGTGCCGATGCTCGACGAGATCTCGCTCGGCAGCGTGTGCATGTCGTAGCGGAAGACGGCGCGCGCGTCCGCATAGGCGTTGAAGTTGTAGCGGCGCGCATCGCGTCCAAGCTCGGCCTTGGTCGCGCGCATCAGGTCGTGGCGGCTCTGCGTGAACGGGTTCTCGCCGGGCCACACCTTCTGCACGATCTCGAGGCCGGGGTCGTTGCCGTGCGAATGGATGCCGAGCAGCCGCCCGCCCTTGCCGAGCGCGCGCACCAGCGGCGTCACGACTTTCTGCGCCTTGAATTCCAGCGGCGCGCGCGCCCGGTACGGCTGCGAGGCGATGACCATGTCGTACTCGGCTCTTCCCTCGCCGCGCTTCGGGATCACGTTCTCGAGCAGGAACCGGTAATCGTCGCGGTAAAGCACCAGCGCCGTCGGATGCTCGTAGATCGGGTTGCCGCTCTTCGGGCTGTGGCGCGCCTGCCAGTTCTTGGCGAGGAACGGCTCGAGCGCCGCGATCTGCTCGCTGAAATCGTGCGACGTCGTGCCGGTGAGCGCGGCCTCGTGCCACACCATCGAAGTCGCATGTTCGACCGCCCGCGGCTGCAGCCATGGCGCCTCGCTGTAGTACATGTTGGTCACCACCAGCACCGTCGCCGGATGCTCGAAGAAGCGATCGGCCATCTTGCGCAAGCTGAGCCGCACGTCCTCCAGGCTGATTTCCTTGCCGACGATGTAGAACGGCACGGTGGGGAAGCGCCGGTGCATCTCGCGCATCACGCGCGCGAGCACCGTGCCATCGCCCATGCCGGCGTCGAACAGGCGCACTGCCGGCGGCCGCGGATGGATCTGGCCGAGCTCGAGCCCGACGCGACGGGCGATCACGTCCTTCTCGCTGCAGGTGTTGACGAACAGCAGGTACTTCTGGCGGTTGTCGAAGAAGCGGAAGTTGGTTTCGGGATCCGCTTTCTGCTGCGGCGACGGGGCGGGCGCGGCGCGGGCGCCGCCGGTCCCACTAATCAGCGGCATCAGCTCCGGCGGCGCGTCGCCCGCGCCCGGCCCGCCGTGCTGGGTAATGAACTCGTTGACCCGCGTCAGCGTCTCCGGCGTGACGCGCGCGCCGTCGCGCAGGCGCGCGACGAACTTGCCGTCGTTCACGGCCCGCCGGCCGAAGGTCGATTCGGCCATGCCGGTGCGACGGCAAAAATCCGAGATACTGCCGAGCAGCGTGCCGCCTCCTCCTTGCACTGCATCCTCCGTAACAGGCGCGCGCGAGAATCTTGCGCGCGAATGTTGCGCGGATGAGCAGTGGGACATCAACCACGCGCGATTTGCGAAATAAAGTGGGATGCTGCCCAACCTTTAATAATCAATGCCTTCAGTCCTAGACCTGATCGGCAACACACCCATGATCGAGGCGACGCGCCTTGATCGCGGCCGCTGCCAGCTGTTCCTCAAGCTCGAAAACCAGAATCCGGGCGGCTCGATCAAGGACCGCATCGCGCTCTCCATGATCGAGGCCGCTGAGCGCGAAAAGAAAATCCAGCCCGGTTCATTGATCGTCGAAGCGACCGCGGGAAATACCGGCCTCGGCCTCGCGCTCGTCGCGTCGCAAAAAGGCTATCGCCTGCTCATCGTCGTGCCCGACAAGATGAGCCAGGAAAAGATTTTCCATCTCAAGGCGCTCGGCGCCGAGGTACGGCTGACCCGCTCCGATGTCACGAAGGGCCATCCGGAGTACTACCAGGACATGGCGGCCCGCATCGCGCGCGAGACGCCCGGCGCTTTCTACGTGAACCAGTTCGGCAATGAAGCGAACCCCTGGGCCCACGAGCACAGCACCGGTCCGGAGATCTGGCAGCAGATGGAGCAGCGCGTCGATGCCGTGGTCTGCGGCGTCGGCACCGGCGGCACGCTCACCGGCCTTTCGCGTTTCTTCGCCAAGGTCGCGCCGCAAGCCGAGATGGTGCTTGCCGATCCCCAAGGCTCGATCCTCACCCCGCTCGTCAAGACGGGAAAGGCGCCCGACCACGTCGGCAGCTGGCTGGTGGAGGGCATCGGGGAGGATTTCGTGCCGCCGGTGTGCGATCTCTCGCGGGTGAAGCAGGCCTACAGCATTCCGGACAAGGAAGCGCTGCTCACCTGCCGCGAGCTGCTGCGCAAGGAAGGCGTGATGGCCGGAACCTCCACCGGGACGCTGGTCGCTGCAGCGCTGCGTTATTGCCGCGAGCAAAGCTCGCCCAAGCGCGTCGTCACGCTGGTCTGCGACAGCGGCAACAAGTATCTCTCCAAGGTGTACAACGATTTCTGGATGCTCGACCAGGGCTTCGTCGAGCGCGAGCGCCACGGCGACCTGCGCGATCTCATCAGCCGCCGGCATGGCGATCGCGCGGTGGCGACCGTGAGTGCCGACGAGAAGGTGCTGGCGGCCTACCAGCGCATGAAGCTCTACGACGTATCGCAGCTGCCGGTGCTGCGCGCGGGCCGCATCGTCGGCATCGTCGATGAAGAGGACATCCTCGCCGAGGTGTACGACAATCCGCAGCATTTCAACGAACCGGTGACCGAGGCGATGGAAAGCCATCTCGTGACGGTGCCGCCGACCGCGTCGATCGGCGAGCTGATGGACATCTTCAAGCGCGGCATGGTGGCGATCGTGGTCGACGGCGAGGAATTTCTCGGCTTCATCACGCGCATCGATCTTTTGAACTGGCTGCGCCGCCGGCTGGACGACAAATGAAATTCGACACCAAGGTGATCCACGCCGGGCAGCAGCCCGACCCGCGTACCGGCGCGGTGATGACGCCGATCTATGCCACCTCGACCTACGCGCAGTCGAGTCCGGGCGAGCATCAAGGCTTCGACTACGCGCGCACGCGCAACCCGACGCGCGACGCCCTGGAGGCCTGCCTCGCGGCGCTCGAAGGCGGCGATGCCGGCTTCGCTTTCGCCTCCGGCATGGCCGCGATCGGCACCCTCCTCGAGACGCTCGATGCCGGCTCGCACGTCGTGTGCATGCACGATCTCTACGGCGGCAGCTACCGCATCCTGGAAAAGGTCAGAAAGCGCTCGGCCGGACTGCAGGCGAGCTTCATCGACCTCTCGGACACCAGGGCGCTGGAGCCAGCCATCCGCCCGAACACGCGCATGCTGTGGGTCGAGACGCCGACCAACCCGCTGCTCAAGCTCGTCGACTTGTCTGCAGTCGCCGCGATTGCTCATAAGCGAGGCTTGCTTAGCGTGTGCGACAACACCTTCGCCTCGCCGTGGATCCAGCGGCCGCTCGAGCATGGCTTCGACGTCGTGGTGCACTCCACGACGAAGTACATCAACGGCCACTCGGACGTCATTGGCGGCGCGGCGGTGATCGGCAAGAACGCGGAGCTGAAGGAGAAGCTCGGCTATCTGCAGAACGCGGTCGGCGGCGTGCCGAGCCCGTTCGACGCCTTTCTCACACTGCGCGGGATCAAGACGCTCGCGCTGCGCATGGAGCGCCACTGCGGCAATGCCATGCACATCGCCGCCTGGCTGGAGAAGCATCCGAAGATCGAGCGCGTGATCTATCCGGGATTGGCGAGCCATCCGCAGCATTTGCTCGCTGCTAAGCAGATGAACCGGCGCTATGGCGGCATGGTCAGCGCGGTATTGAAGGGCGGGCTGCCGGCATCGAGACGGTTCCTCGAGCGCTGCAAGCTCTTCACGCTCGCCGAGAGCCTGGGCGGCGTCGAGAGCCTGATCGAGCACCCGGCGATCATGACGCACGCCTCACTGCCGGAGGACGTGCGCGCGGGCCTGGGCATCAGCGACGGCCTGGTGCGCCTGTCGGTCGGCATCGAGGACGTCGAGGATCTGCTGGCCGAGCTGAAGTACGCGCTGGATTAGCGTTTTCCTGCTTTCGACGCTCGTCGCCGCCATTGCACTCGTGGCCGGCGCACTTTGGACTGTGGTGGCGATGCCCGGGCGCTCGTACCGCGGTGCGCTCGACTTCACGGTAGCGGAAAGCGAGCTCGCCCAGCGGCTGCGCGCGCACGTCGCTGCGCTAGCTAGCAGCGAGCGCAACGTCGATCTCGAGCGGCCGGCGCATTACATCGAGCAGCAGCTCGGCGCTGCGCGCACGCAGGAATTTCAGAGCGGCGGCCGCCGGGTGCGCAATATCGAGAGCGGTGCCGGCTCCGTCGTGGTGGGCGCACATTACGACACGGTGCCGGGCTCGCCTGGCGCGGACGACAACGCTTCCGGCGTCGCGGTACTGATCGAGCTCGCGCGCATGGGACTGCCGGCGCGCTTCGTCGCCTTCGCCAACGAAGAGATGCCGTATTTCCAGAGCGCCGAGATGGGCAGCCATGACTGGGCGGCACGCGCGCATCGCGCCGGCGACAAGATCACCGCAATGCTCTCGCTGGAGATGCTCGGCTACTACCGCGACGCGCCGGGCACGCAGCACTATCCGCCGCCCCTCGGCTGGTTCTATCCGGATCGCGCCGACTTCATCGCCTTCGTCGGCGACATGGGAGCACGCAGCCTGGTGCGCCGGGCGCTGGCTTCGTTCCGAGCGCAGGCACAATTCCCGGCCGAGGGCGTCGCCGCGCCGGCCGGCATGCCGGGCGTGACCTGGTCCGACCACTGGTCATTCCGCCAGCACGGCTACCCGGCGATCATGGTCACCGACACCGCGTTCTATCGCTATCCCCATTACCATCTGCCGAGCGACACGCCGGAGAAGCTCGACTACGCGCGCATGGCGCGC
>DASWER010000242.1:0-2275 GCA_036394655.1 Burkholderiales bacterium | reverse complement strand
GAACGCGTCGCGTAATGCATGCTCGCCCGCCGGATCGCTGTCGATTGCCTTGACGAGCGCCCGCGTGATCCGGTTTTTGATGCACAGGACCGCGAACGCGCGATAGGTCGACTGGAGCTCGGCGGCGCTGCTCAGCCCGGGTTCGACCACCAGGTATCCATCGACCTGCCTGAGGTTCCGGTCTCCGGAGTCCTGAACGCCTTCCATGCGGTTGCTTTAGCACCGGCGCAAGGCAAACTCAAACTCGGTACGACAGCGCGCTTAGGGCTGGCGCGCTAAATGAAAGAGCGCCGCGACGCGGGGATGCCAAAGCGCTGCTGCAGGAAATCCAGCAGCCGCGCCTGCAGGTGACGTTTTTCCAGCCAGAAGTCGGCGCCTGCCGCGGTGCAGGCCGCCTCGAACTGCGGGTCGCTCTGCTCGGTCATCACCACGACTGCAGGTGGATTGGGCCGGGCCTTCACCTGGCGCGCAAGCGCGACGCCGTCGATCTCCGGCAGAGGGTGGGCTGCAAGCACCAGGTCGGGCCGGCGCTGCTCGATCGCCGCGAGGGCCTCGTCGGCAGAGGCGGCCGACTCGACGGCGACGCCGTTGAGAAACGCGCTCAGCCAGCCCGCGATGTCCCAGCGCGACTGGAACTTGTCATCGACGACAAGGATTCTCACCCTTCGACCCTACGCGCATTGACCGGGTCCTTATGTGCGTTGCCGAACATAGCGAAGCCTCGTCCGGACTACTTACGGCGCCGAAGCGTCGCCGTGTCGCCGGGTGACGAAAAGGTCCATCGGCAGCTCGGTGCCGATGCGCTGCTCGCGGGCGATCTCGAGCGCGCGCTTGCAGACCGCGGCGAACTGGTTACCCATGCCGCCGTTGTTGTTGTGATAGGTGATTTGCTTCGATGTAGTGCGTCCGGCGACACGGCCGCTGCACAGCTCGGCGAGCTCGTGGATGTCTTCCCAGCGCACCATGCCCTTGCGCACCGGCTGCATCAACTCGGCCTGGTCGTCGATCTCGAGCTGCTCCTTGAGATTCACGACGATCAGGTCGGCGCGCCGCGCGCATTCATCGTCGAGCTCACGCTGCGGGTAGAAACGCGTCGAGGATTTGATGCCGATGAGGTGCGCCCCGGGCGAAAGCCACTCGCCGAACAGGATCGCCTCGGTGGCATTGCTCGCCGCCACCGCGACATCGGCGTCGCGGATGGCGGTTTCGGCGCTGTCGCAGGCGATCGTCTCGAGCGAAAACCGGCGCGCCATCTCCTCGGCGAACCGGCGACGGTGCTCCGCCGTGGGCGAATACACCTTGAGCGTGCGTAGCGACGGCCGCACCGCGACCAGCGCCTCGACCTGCGCCGCCGCCTGCTTGCCCGAGCCGAGCACGCCGAGCGTGCGGCAGTCCTCGCGCGCGAGGTATTTGGCGGCCACCGCGCTGGTCGCGCCGACCCGGAGCGCCGAGATGGCGTGATCGTGCACGATGCCGAGGAGCTCGTTGGTCGCCAGGTCCCAGAGCAGCACGAAGCCGGAGAAGTCGCCGCGGAACTCCAGCCGCTCGCGGCGGTTCTTCAGCGGCTTCGCCATGTGCGCGGCATCTACGCGCAGCGCGATGACGTTCTGCGAAGGCACGGTGCCGCCGATGACGTTGAGCATTGACCAGCGCTTTTCGCCGGCGTGAGAAAGCGGAGTGTGAATGCGTCGACGGGGAAGCAACCCGAGACCCGGGTCGCGATACGAAGCTTCGATGAGCTCGATCGCCTCCTTCATCGGCACGAGCCCCCGCGCATCCTGCGTCGTCAGGACGAGCGTCGTCGCTGCCATGGCTAATCGAGCCGGATGCCGGCTTCGCGGGCGAGCCTGCCCCAGCGCTGGAACTCGGCCTGCACGTAGGCGGAGAATTCCTCCGGCGTGCTGCCGAGCGGCTCGGCGCCTAGATCGATCAGGCGCTTGCGCAGGTCGCCGGCACTCAGCGCGGTGCGCGTCTCGGCGCTCAGGCGATCGACCAGCGCCTTCGGCGTGCCCGCTGGCGCGAAAAAGCCGAACCATGCCACCACGTCGAATCCGGGCACGCCGGACTCGGCGACGGTCGGCAGCTCGGGCGCGGCGGCAATGCGCTTCGCGCTCGACACCGCCAAGCCGCGCAGCTGGCCGCTGCGCACGCGCGGCAGGATGCCGATGGTGGTGGCGAACATGAAGGGCACCTGGCCGCCGAGGATGCCCTGCTGCGCCTCGCCGCCGCCCTTGAACGGAATCAGCGTGAGCTCGACGCCGGTGGCGCGGCGGAA
>DASWER010000241.1:0-4934 GCA_036394655.1 Burkholderiales bacterium | reverse complement strand
GCCATGTCACCACCTCTTCAGCGGCGCGATGTGCGGCTGGTAGGGAATGCCGAGCGCTTCATAGCCCTCGACCGTGCCGTAGACCACGTCGACCGCATCGCTGCGCAGCACGAAGTAGACGAAACCCTGCGCCGGTCCCTGCCAGCCCTGGAGCTTGCCCTGCCGCATGAGGCCCACGAACTCGCGTTGCGCCGGCGTGGGCAGCCAGGCGAAGCGCTGATCGGCCTGCGCCGCGGCCGCCTTGTCGAGCGCGCCGATCGCGGCCCGGTAGAAGTTGGCGTAAGGCGGGCGCACGTTGAGGATGCGCGCTTCGAGCAGCGCCTCCTCGGGCGGCACCGAGATCTGGTGATCGATGAAGTGCGCGATGCCCGCGGCGCGCGCGCCCGGTACCAGTGTTTCGCCGAGCGCTTCTAGCGTTTCCGCTTCGCGGGCTTGGAGCAGGCGGAACGGCACTCCCTGCGCTCGAGCCTCGCGCGGCGTGAGCAGGACCTGCGCACCGCCGACCGTGAACGCGAGCGCGCCCAATGCCGCGCCGCGCATGAACTGGCGTCTGTCGACCATGACTGCCTCCTCCCCAGGGGACAGGTGGATCGAAACACTATACGCCGAGAAATTGCGCTTAAGGCCGGAACGGATCGCGCGCAATGACCAGCGGGCGCACCGGGCGCGGCTCGAGCGCCGGCAGCGGGGAGAGCTTGCCGGGGAAATCCTTGCTGAGTCGCGGCAGCTCCTCCTTGAGGAAGCGGTCGGTCTGGCCTTGCGGGTTGCCGCAGCCCGCCACTGCCAGCACGCATGCAAGAAGCAGGCTGCGGCTCATCGCTTTTTGCCTTCGTCGTCCTGCGATTGCGCCTTGCGCAGGGCCGCCATCGCGTCCTCGGTGAGGTAGGCGAAGGCATAAACCTCGGCGACGAGGGTGACGCCGGTGCCCGGTGAGCGCGGCTTCATCGACAGCTGCCGCACGATGCGCAGCCGCTCGGATCCCGAGGAGACGCGCTGCAGGAACTGAACGATATCGCTGAAGTCGCCGGAGACGCGCATCGAGAACGGCCGGTAGGCGTAGAAGTCGCGCATCACCGAATTGCCCATCGCCAGCTCGAGCGACGGCGCGAGGCGCGGCGGCAGCGCGGCGCGGATGGAGTGCTCGAGCGCCTCGCGGCCGACGATCAGGCCGTCGGCGTCGGGCAGAATTTTCCGGATCCCCTGCTGCCGTTGCTTCATGGTGGCGAGCTGCTGGCGCAGGACGTCGAGGTTGGCGAGCTTCCACGAGGCGTCGAGGTACTGCTGGCGCAGCGCGAGATGCCGCTCGCGCGCCGCGTCCAGGCGGTCCAGCGGATTTGCGACGAGCACGAGGTAGGCGACGGCTGCCGATACGACGAGCGCAGCAATCAGCTCGAGCCCGCGCAGCAGCGCCTTCACGGCTTCAGGTCCATCTCGACCTCGGTGGTGCCGGTCTTCGGATCGCGCGTGCGCACGCGTGGATTGCCCAAGAGGCGCGATGTGCCCAGCTTGGCGATCACCGCCTGCAGGTCCTCATCGCGGCGCACCACCGAGGTGGCGACGAGGTGCAGGCGCTCGAGGTTCAGCTCCTTCAGGACGACGCTGCGCGGCAGCTGCGAGAGCTCGGCGAGCGCCTCGGCCGCGGGCGCCGCGGCGGGGGCAATGGTCTCGATGATCTGCTTTCGCGCGAGGAAGTCTTCCAGCACGCCGCGCAGGGGATCGACTTCCCCGACCTTGTCGCGCAGCGGGCCCAGCGCGCGCTCCAGGCGGTCGTTCTCCGCGAGCTGCCGGGTGCTCGCCTGGGTGATCAGCACGCGCGCCGCCAGCGCGACGAGGACGCTCGCTATTGCGATGGCGCCGATCGCGGCCGCTATCGGATGCACTTTCACCCGTCTCTTCCCAGACGGGCGAGTTTAATCTACAGAAACTGCTTCAGTCGCTCATCACGTTCGGAAATGCCATGCCGAAGGTGAGGATGCAGATTGCGACCTTGAGGATGAACAGCATTTTCTGCCTGGGCTTCATTTCCTTGTATGGCGTGCCGGACGGTTTGCGGTTCGGGTCTTCCAATGAGGCCTCCAGTGGCGTCCACTGTAGGCCGCGGCAGCCCGAGATCGCCTGCATGGGGCTTGCTGCAGGCTGTCAGTTGAAGCTTGGTGTCTTGTCCAGGTAGTGCTTGCGCATCTCGGGACGGAAGCGCTCCATCATTTCGCGGTTGAGGTCGAGCGGCGGCTTCGCGTCCTCGGGCAGGAAGGAAAAATACGGCGTGTCGCGCGTGTCCTGCTGGAACTGCTCCTTCGCCTTGGCGAGCAACGCGGGTGAGGTGAGCAGATCCAGCACGCTCGCGGCGAGCGCTTTGGCGCCGGCGACCGCACCTTTGTGCGCGATGCTGCTCGTCGGCGTCACCGCCGCCTGCCAGTTATGGTAGTTCACGCCCGGCACGCTCGCCGGGAAGTTCAGGTTGCCGGTCGGCACGTTCCAGGTGACGTCGCCGCTGTCGTTCGAGGCGAACGACTGCGGCCGCGCGCCGAACTTCACCGGCGCGGCGTTCAGCCCGACCGGCTTCAAGCCGAGCGCGGTCTGGAACTCCTTGGCGAACTTGTCTTCCTCGGCGCTCCAGATCGGATTGCCGACCAGCTCGATGTTCTTCTGGATCGCCTCCGCCAGCACGCGGTTGCCGAGCTGCGGCCAGGCCGAGGCGACGATCTCCATCTCCATGGTGGTGCCGGTCATCAGCGCCGCGCCGCGCCCGACGTTGATGAGCTTGTCGAAGTTCTCCTTCGCCCAGGGCGCGTTGGCGTCGCGCACGAACCACCAGATCTGGCCGAGGTCCGGGATGATGTTCGGCTGGATGCCGCCGATGGTGATGGTGCGATGCGCGCGCTGGCTGGGCCGCAGGTGCTCGCGCAGCTTGTCGAAGCCCATGCTCATCAGCTCGACCGCATCGACCGCGTCGCGGCCTTCCCACGGATTGACCGCGCCGTGGGCGGTCTTGCCGTGGAAGGTGAACCTGGCGCTGATCGCGGCGTAGTTCTGCAGGCCGTAGCCGGTGCTGAAGTTGTCGCCGATGTGGATGATCAGCGCCGCGTCGGCCTCCTTGAACAGTCCGGCACGCACCAGGAACGGCCGGCTCACGAGCTGCTCCTCGGCCGGGCCGAAGGAAAGCGTCACGGTGCCCGGCAGTCCGTACAGTTCCATCACCCGTTTCACGGCGTACGCGGCACCGACCGCCACCGCGCCGTGCGTGTTGTGGCCTTCCATGTGCCCGGGCGCGCCCTTGACCAGCGGCTTGCGCTCGATGCTGCCGGGCGTCTGCGAGCCTTCGGGCAGCGCGTCGATCTCCGTCACGATGACGATGTGCGGCTTGCCGCTGCCCCACTGTGCCCAGAGGTTGGTCGGGAAGCCGGCGCCGCCCATCTCGACCTTGAAGCCGATGCCCTCGAGCGTTTCCTTGAGGAACTTCGTGCTCTCCACTTCCTGCATGCCGAGCTCGCCGAAGTAATAGAGCGAGTCGCCGACCAGCGCGAGCTGTGCCGCGTTGCGCTCGATGATGTCGAAGGCGATCTGCTTGCGCTCGTCGGTCTGGGCGTGACCGGCGAGGCAATGCAGCGATGCCAGGATCGTGACCACAAAATTGCGCTTCATGCGAAAGGCCTCCCATACGGAATTTCCGCCGCCAGCGCCTGTTAGCCTGTGACGAACAGGAGGCGATATGCGTTGGGTCATTATCGCGTGCGTGCTCGCGGCCGGCTGCGCAGCAATGCCCGAAAACGAGTGCCGCACAGCGAACTGGTACGAGGTCGGCCGCAACGATGCGCGCCTGGGTAACCGGCCCAATCTCGCCATGCACGCCGCGCGCTGCCCGCGCGAGCAGCCCGCCGAGCAGGAGTATCTGGCCGGCTGGGCGATCGGCTATTCCGAGACCAGCTTCCGCCAGCCGAACTAGTCTTTATAGATCCCGATCCGGACGCCCCGGCATCTTGTCCGGGAAGCGCGGGATGAAGTTGTCGCGGTTCGGCATGCGCACCTTCGGCAGCGTCTGCGCGTTCATCACCTCCTGCTCGCCGATCAGCTTGTTCTGCGCCAGGATGTACGCGGTGAGCGCGTAGACCTCGTTGTCGCTGAGCGAGCGCGGCTGCTGCCACGGCATCGAGCGCCGGATAAAGTCGAACACCGTGGTCGAGTAAGGCCAGAAGTTGGCGATCGTCTTGACAGCGTCGATGCTCTTGATCGGCGGTGCGCCCACCAGCGCCGCGTTGACGCCGCCCTTGGCGCCTTCGCCATGGCAGTGCGCGCACTTCTGCACGTAGATTGCCGCGCCTTGCGCCGAAGTGCCGCTGCCGGAAGGCAGCCCTGAGCCGTCGGGCAGCACATGGATATCCCAGGCCGCCAGGTCTGCGTGCGAAAGCGGCGCGCCGAGATTCGGGCCGGCGGCAAGCGCCGGGCTGCATATCAAAGCGAGGAGAAAGCTAAGCGTAGACATGACGCACGCCTCCCGTGGCTTCGATCGCCCAACTGGTGGGACCGTTGTAATGCTGGCTCGGGAATCCCATCGGCGAGGGCACGCGCGCGGCCTGGCCGCGCACCGCGACGATCTGCTGGCGCGTCGGCTGCGCATTGCCGGCTTCGTCCCAGGCGCGGCTTTGCAGCACTGCCGGACCGCCGTTCCATTGCCACGGCAGGCGAAAGCGCGTGAACGACTTGCTCATCACCGGCTCCTGCAGCGCCGCCTGCACCCAGGTCTGGCCGCCGTCGGCGGAGACCATGACGCGCGCGATGCGGCCGTTGCCGGAGTAGGCGATGCCGGAGATCTCGTAGAAGCCGGGGCCTTTCATCTCGACGCCGACCGAAGGCCGCGTGATGAACGACTTCACCTCCTGGATGAAATAGAACTGGTAGGCCTTGCCGTCGGGCAGGATCGGCGCGTAGGTGCGCGC
>DASWER010000240.1:0-3079 GCA_036394655.1 Burkholderiales bacterium | reverse complement strand
GGAGAACACCGCGGAAAGCGCAACGAACTCGGCGTTGAACGCCTTCGCCATCAGGCGCGCGATGGTCGTCTTGCCCGAGCCCGGCGGGCCCCACAGGATCATGGAGTGCGGGCGGCCCGACTCGAACGCGAGGCGCAGCGGTTTGCCCGCACCGATGAGATGCTCCTGGCCGACCACCTCGTCGAGCGACTTCGGGCGCAGCGCGTCGGCCAGCGGCGCGACCGGCTCGGCCTTGCCGAAAAGATCGGCGCTCACTTGTCCCCTAAAACGTCTGCTCCCTTGGGTGGATCAAAGCGGAACTCGTTGGGATTCACCTGCGGATTGCGCGCCAGCTTCGAGAAGTGCAGCGTCGTCGTCTGGCCGAAGTTGTCGGTGAGCTCCATCGCCTGCAGGCTGCCATCCTTGCCGAAGCCCATGCGCACGCGCTCGAAGCCGGCCTCGCGCTCGCGCGGCTTGGCATCCATCCACTCCAGCCCGTCCTTCTCGCCGGCGTCGGAGAGCTCGAACGCCTTCTCGATGCCGCTTGCGCCCGCGAGCAGCGCCGCAGGCGTGGAGCCGAGCGCGCTTTCGAGCTTGCGCACCGTCACCTGGTTCAGCTGCCGGTCGTAGATCCAGACCCGCTGTCCGTCGCCGACGATCACCTGGTCCACCGGCTTGTCGTACACCCAGCGAAAGCGCCCCGGCCGCTGGAAAACGAAACTGCCGCGCGATTCCTGCGTCGGCTTGCCGCTGCGGTCGACGACCTTCTGCTCGAACTGGCCGCGCGCCGACTGCGTGCCGTTGAGGAACGTCTTGTAGCGATCCAGGCTGGCCGCACCCGCGGTCAGCGCAACTAGAAGGGCGATGGCGCCCAGGATGATTTTCATGTGAGGAACCTACTCCGCTTTGGCCGGGACCAACACCTCGCGGTTGCCGTTGGTCTGCATCGGCGAGACCATGCCGGCGCGCTCCATGTCCTCGATCAGGCGCGCGGCGCGGTTGTAGCCGATGCGCAGGTGCCGCTGCACCAGCGAGATCGACGGCCGGCGCGTGCGCAGCACGATCTCCACCGCCTGGTCATACAGCGGGTCTTTCTCGCCGCTCGGCGCGCCGTCCGCGCCAAGGGCGCCTTCTTCGGGGACCGCTGGTTCCAGCACCGCGCCCAGGTACTCCGGCTTGGCGAGGCTCTTGAGGTGGGTGACGACCTTCGTGACCTCGTGGTCGGCGACGAACGCGCCGTGCACGCGCTGCGGCAGCCCGCTGCCCGGCGGCAGGTAGAGCATGTCGCCTGCGCCGAGCAGCGCCTCGGCGCCCGACTGGTCGAGGATGGTGCGCGAATCGATCTTCGACGAGACCTGGAACGCGATGCGCGTCGGGATATTCGCCTTGATCAGGCCGGTGATCACGTCCACCGATGGGCGCTGCGTAGCGAGGATCAGGTGGATGCCGGCGGCGCGCGCCTTCTGCGCCAGGCGCGCGATCAGCTCTTCCACTTTCTTGCCCACCACCATCATCAGGTCGGCGAGCTCGTCGATCACCACCACCACCTGCGGCAGCGGCAGCAGCCTCTGCGGATTGCCGGTGTCGAGCGCGAACGGATCGTCGTGCTTCTGCTCGGTGACCTTGTGGTTGTAGCCGGACAGGTTGCGTGCGCCGAGCCAGTTCATCAGCTTGTAGCGCCGCTCCATCTCGGCGACGCACCAGGTGAGCGCGTTCACCGCCTGCTTCATGTCGATGACCACCGGCGCCAGCAGGTGCGGGATGTCCTGGTAGACCGAGAGCTCGAGCATCTTCGGATCGATCAGGATCATGCGAATCGCGCGCGGCTCGGCCTTGTAGAGCAGCGACAGGATCATCGCGTTCAGCGCCACCGACTTGCCCGAGCCGGTAGTGCCGGCGACCAGCAGGTGCGGCATGCGCGCGAGGTCGACGACCACCGGGTTGCCGGCGATGTCCTTGCCCAGCGCGATGGCGAGCGGCGAATTGAGCGCATGGTAGGCCTCGGAGCCCAGGATCTCCGAGAGGCGCACCGTCTGGCGGTGCGGGTTCGGGATTTCCAGACCCATGCACGATTTGCCGGGGATGGTTTCCACCACGCGGATCGAAACCACCGACAGGGCGCGCGCCAGATCCTTCACCAGGTTGACGATCTGGCTGCCCTTGACGCCGACGGCCGGCTCGATTTCGTAGCGCGTGATCACGGGTCCCGGATACGCCGCGAGCACCTTCACCGCGACGCCGAAGTCGGAAAGCTTCTTCTCGATGAGCCGCGAGGTGAATTCCAGCGTCTCGGCGGTCACCCGCTCGGCTTCGGGCCTGGCCTCGTCGAGCAGCTTGAGCGGCGGCAGCGGCGTGTCGGGCAGCTCTTCGAATAGGCGCGCCTGCTTTTCCTTCTGCACGCGCACCGACTTCCTGATCTCTGCCACCGGCGGCTCGATGTGCAGCGGGGCATGGCTCTCCTCGCGCTTCTTCTCGGCCTCGACGACCAGGTCGCGCTCCTCGCGGGCGAGATCGCCCAGGCGCCGGTCCTGGCGCCGCTCCCAGGCGCGCCGCGCGTACAGGCTTGCCGATTCGAGGGCCAGGCCGACGGACTCCGCGACCGTGAGCCACGAGATGCCGGTGAAGAGGCTCAAGCCGACGGCGGCAACGGCAACCAGCGCCAGCGTCGCACCGGTGAAGCCAAGCGCGAAGGCCGCCGCGCCGCCGATGACGTCGCCGAGCACGCCACCGGGCGCGAGCGGCAGCTCGGCGCCGAGGCTATGCAGGCGCAGGGCCTCGAGCGAGGCGCTGGCGAGGAGCAGCGCCGCGAAACCGCCGAGCGCAAGCCCGACCGCACGCGCCTCGACACGCCGGTGACCCCACACCACCGCCCAGGCGAGCAGCGCCACCAGCCAATAGGCGGAAAGGCCGAAGAGGTAAAGCAGGATGTCGGCGAGCCAGGCGCCGACCGCGCCGCCGGCGTTGCGCACCGCCGTGTCGGTCGCGGTGTGCGACCAGCCGGGATCGGCGCGATGGTAGGTGACGAAAACCAGGAACAGATACAGCGCCAGCGCACCGAGGAGAAGCCACTTCGCTTCGCGTACCAGGCCCGCGAGGCGCG
>DASWER010000239.1:0-4675 GCA_036394655.1 Burkholderiales bacterium | reverse complement strand
ACCGATCAGGTAGATCGCGGTCAGCACCGTATTGACCGCGGAGATCTTGACCTGCGCGAACACCACGCTGCGGAAGGCATGCGCCAGCGTTTTCACGCGCTCGCTCGCTTCGCGCAGCAGCAGGGTCTTGTCGCCTTCGGCGCGCGCTTCGCGGAAGCAGATGATGGCGCCGATCACCATGCCGATGAGGACATGCACGAAGCCGACGCCGAAGAGGCGTCCCATGTGCTGCAGCTCGGCGGCGTGCGTGCGCAGCCACTCGACGATGGCGTGGCGCAGCGTCTCGGTATCGGGCGGCATGCGCTCGGCGATCCACGCCGGCAGGGAAGCGCGCGAGCTCGCCAGGATGTCGGCCATGCGGTCCAGCAGCGCCGCCGGACTCGCGCCTTCACTGCGCAAAAATGCCGCGATGCCGAATCCCGCCGCGACCAGCACGCCGATGACCAGCGCGCCGATCAGGCCGACGCTCGTCAGGCGCGCGCGCGTGACGTTGTGCTTGCCGAACGCGATGCGAGCGGCGAGCAGATGCACCAGCTCGTGCACCAGCAGTCCCGCCAGCAACGCGCCGATCAGGCCAAGGTACAGGCAGAGTGCAAGCCCGACCAGCGTCGCCGCGATCGTGGCATAGCGCGCCTGCCGTTCGGTGAGGGCGGGTTTCGCGGACAAGGCGGCATCATCGCCTACCCGCGCTGTTCAAGCCACTCGTTGAGCCAGGCGCGCGCCGCCGAAGGGTTGGGCAGCCGCCAGCGCGCCACCGTCGGCCCCGCTCCGACCTTGATCGAATGGCCGCCGAGGCGGTCGACCACGCGAAAGCCGTGCTCGTCGGTGAGATCGTCGCCGAGGAACACCGGCACGCGGCGCGCGAACGGCCGCTCCTTCATGAAAGCCTCGATGGCGCGGCCCTTGTCGTGGCCGGCCGGCTTGAGCTCGGCCACCATCTTGCCGCGCTGCACTTCGACGCCGTCGCCGAGCTCGCGCGCCGCCTCGCGCACCACGGCGTGCGCGGCGCTCGCCAGCTGCGGCGCGAGGCGATAGTGCAGCGCCATGCTGTAGCCCTTGTGCTCGAACACCAGGCCGGCGTGCTGCTGCGCAAAGGCGCGGATCGGCTCCGCCGCGCGCGCCAGCAGATCGTCCGAAAGGGAGGGCTTGTGCACGCGCCCGCGCGCGTCGCGGCGCTCGACGCCGTGCTGGCCGGCCGCGGGCAGGCGCATCGGCGAGAACAGCTCATCGATCATCGCCAGCGATCGGCCGCTCACCAGCGCGAGCGCGCCGTCGGCCTTGTCATAGAGCGCCGCGACCAGCTTGCAATCGTCCTTGGCCATGTGCACCGCCTTGGGCGTGGCGGCGATCTCGAGCAGCGTGCCGTCGATGTCCAGGAAAAACGCGAAATCCGGTCTGAACGGCGGCATTGCGGTCAGGCAGTGCCCGCTTTTCGTCGCGCCGCACGCGTGCGCGCCAGCACGCGCTTGCGGGTGCGCATGCGTGCCGCGTCGAGCAGCATGCGCCCCGCCCAGCGGAACACGTTGAACTCCTGCACCAGGTTCCTCATGCTGCGCATGCGCGCGCGCTGCTCGTCGGCCGACATGGTGAGCGCGAGGTGCAGCGCCGCGGCGCTCTGCTCGAAGTCGTAGGGATTGACGATCAGCGCTTCGGCGAGCTCGCGGGCCGCGCCGGTGAACTGCGAGAGTATGAGCACGCCCTGCTCGTCGTCGCGCGCGGCGACGAACTCCTTGGCGACCAGGTTCATGCCGTCGTGCAGGCTCGAGACGAAGCACAGTTCGGAGGCCCGGTACAGCTCGTAGACCTGCGCCGCGTCGTGGTGCTCGATCTTGAGGACGATCGGCGTGTACCCCGCCTTGCCGAAGCGCTCGTTGATGCGCGCCGCCTCCGCGCGCACCCGGGCATCGAGGTTCTGGTATTCGTTGATCGAGCTTCTGGAAGGCGCCGCCACCTGGATGAAGGCGAACTGGCCGATCCAGCGCGGCTCGAGCTCGAACAGGCGCTCGATGGCGCTGAAGCGCTCGAGGATGCCTTTCGTGTAGTCCAGCCTGTCGACCCCTACGCCCAGCTTCACGTCCGAGTCGAGCCCGAAGCGCTCGCGCACGCGCGCGCGCGCCTCGGGTACCGGCACCTGCACCTGCAGCGCGGCCGGCGGCCACTCGATCGAGATCGGATAGCGGCGCACCTCGGTGGTGTCGCCGCCGTAGGAGATCGAGAAGGTCTCGCGGTCGACGCGCGCCTCGAGGAAGCGGTCCACCGTGTCGAAAAAGTTGTTGCAGTGGAACTGCGTGTGGAAGCCGAGGATCGACGAGCCCAGCATGCCATCGAGAATTTCCTCGCGCCAGGGCAGGATGCCGAAGGCCTCGGGGTTGGGCCAGGGGATGTGCCAGAAGGTGATGATGGTGGCGCGCGGCAGGCGCTCGCGCACCATGCGCGGAAGCAGCGCGAAGTGATAGTCCTGCACTAGGATGATCGGGTCCTCGGTGCGCGCTTCATCGGCCACGATCTCGGCGAAGCGCCGGTTGACGTTCTGGTAATGCTCCCAGTCGGCGGCGCGGAACGTCGGCCGCGTGTGGGCGATGTGGCACAGCGGCCAGAGCCCTTCGTTGGCGAAGCCGTAGTAATAGCCCTGCTCCTCCTCGGGCGACAGCCACACTCTTCGAATGCGGTACGCCGGGTGCTCGGGTGGCACCATGACGTGGTCGTTCTTGTCGACGGTGTCGCGATCGGCGTTGCCCGCGCCGTGCGCGATCCAGGTGCCGGAGCAGGCGCGCACGATCGGCTCCAGCGCAGTCACCAGGCCGCTCGCCGGCCGCTGGATCTCGATCACGTTGTCCTTGCGCCGCACGTGCACGTAGGGCTCGCGGTTCGAGACCACCAGCACCTCGTCGCCTTTGAGGTCCTGTCTCAGTATTCTGCGCAGCGCCTCGGGGCCCCAGGTGGTCTGGCTCTCGTCGCGCCCGGCGCGCTCGGCCTCGAGATCGCGCACCAGCGCCTGCAGGTCGCGCGCGATGGGACGCAATTCGGGCGCGGTGCTGGTGAGGCCGAGCGGCGAGCGCAGCAGCGTCTCGCCCGACATCAGCGCCTTGAGGCCCGCCACCCAGCCGCGCCAGCTGATCTCGGCGATCACCATCGTAATGAGCGCCACCACGGTGGCGATGCCGGCGAACAGCCACAGCACGTACTTCTTCGTGTCGGCGCTGCGCCGCTCGACGAAGCTCATGTCGTGCACGATGATGAGCTGTCCGAGCGGGCCGGCGTCGCCCGCCACCGGGTTGGCCGAGACATGCAGCGGACCGTCGCGCAGCTGCAGCACCCAGCTCCTCGTCTCCCTCTGCTCCGGCGGCGGGCAGCGCAAGGCCTGCGGAAAGGTGGGGCTCGCGATCGCGAGAGTGCCCGTGCGGTCGCACAGGCCGATGGCGAAGATGCGCTCGCCTTGCATGATGCGCTCGAAGTAGCGCTGCACGCGCGCGCGCGAGCCGCGCGGATCGCGCATCAGCTCCGACAGCGGCTCCTGCGCGGTCTGCGCGATCAGCGCGCCGCGCGCGTCGAGGTCGCGCACGAACCACTGGAACGTGAGGCGATCGACGAGCGGCACCACCGCGTAGGCGATCGCCGCGAGCGCGAGAGCAAGGGGTACGACGAAGCGCAGTGATAAGGGCATGTCTGGCGCGGGGAACTGACGGCAAAAGAGGGCCGCCAGCACCCCCCTTCGACAACGATGGTAGCGGAAAGCTCTCTCCGCTAAAAGATGTTTCGATTCAGCGAGATGCTGTCGTCAATCGACTACACGCCGAACGGCTCAGCGACTGAAATCGGGGTCAGACCCCTGTCGATTTCGGCTCTGGACCCGCGCTGCGACGCCAACAGTGCGTGCGGTATGAGAGTGGCCCACGAATGACAGGGGTCTGACCCCGATTCAGTCCTTCGAGGCGCTGCCGATGTCGAGCACCTTGAGCTGCCTGGCCGTCTTCTCGACCGGCTCGAGCATGTCGATTTCCATGGCGGAAGACGCGGCGCCGAGCTCCCGAAAGCGCCGGGCGCTGACCAGGACGCGCGACTCGAGCGAGCCCACGGCGCTGTTGAACGCCTCGACGGTCCTCGACAGGTTGCGGCCGAGATCGATCCAGTGCCCGCCGAGGTCCGCGATCCGCTTGTAGAGCTCGGCGCCGAGCTCGCTGATCTCCTTGGCGTTTACGGCGATCGACTCCTGCCGCCAGCCATAGGCCACCGCCCGGAGCAGTCCGATCAGATTCACCGGCGTGGCGACCAGCACCCGCTGCTCGACGCCGAATTCCAGCAACGAGGGGTCGGCCTCCAGGGCCGCGCTGTAGAAGTGATCACCGGGCAGGAACATCACGACCAGCTCCGGCGTGTCCTTGAACTGGTCCCAGTACGACTTGCGTCCGAGCTCGGTAATGCGATCGCGCACCAGCTTGGCGAACGCCAGCAGCCTGAGCTTGCGCTCGCCTTCGTCGGTCGATGCCATCGCGTCCAGGTAGCTCGACACCGGCGCCTTGGCGTCGACCACGATGGTCTTGCCCGCGGGCAGCTTCACGATCAGGTCCGGCCGCAATGCCCCGGACTCGGTCCTGAGCGTTTCCTGCTCGACGAAATCGCAGTAGTTCAGCATGCCGGCCATCTCGACCACCCGGCGCAGCTGGATCTCGCCCCA
>DASWER010000238.1:0-4856 GCA_036394655.1 Burkholderiales bacterium | reverse complement strand
TACAACACGCCGTTCAACGGGCGGCGGCTGCAGCACGATCTTCAGGAGAAATTGCAAAGGGAAATTCGTTTCGAGAACGACGCCAACTGCTTCGCGCTATCGGAAGCCTTCGACGGCGCCGGGCACGGCGCGGCGGTGGTGTTCGGCGCGATCCTCGGCACCGGCGCGGGCGGCGGCATCGTCGTCGCGGGCCGCGTGCTGCGCGGGCACAACGCCATCGCCGGCGAATGGGGTCACACGCCGCTGCCGTGGATGACGAAGGAAGAGCATCCCGGCCCGCCGTGCTACTGCGGGCGCGCTGGCTGCATCGAGCAGTTCGTCTCGGGGCCGGCGCTCAACAAGGAAATCGGCGCGCGCGGCGAGGAGCTCGCCAACGAGCTGCACGAGGATCGCCTCGCGCGCGCCTTCTCGATGGTGGTGAACTTCCTCGACCCGGACGTCATCGTGCTGGGCGGCGGCCTGTCGAACATCGAGCGCCTGTATACGACGGTGCCGCGCCTGCTGTCGCGCTACGTGTATTCCCAAACGGTCACCACGGCGCTGGTGCGCGCCAAGCACGGCGACGCGAGCGGCGTGCGCGGCGCCGCGATGCTATGGAGCCTGGAGACCGCCTGAGCCCGAGCACTGATAGATGCTTAGCGCACGCTCCATCGAGGGTTGTCCGCCGATGAAGAGCTGCTTGAATTGAGTTTGCACGACCTTGCCCCACGCGGTCACGCTTTCCACAAAGCGCACCTTGTGGACATCGTCGCTGATGCGCTGGCGGTGCCAGGGACTGTCCGCCCATGGCCGGTAGCGGCGCGCGTCGCAGCCAAACACCTCGGGATTGAAAGCGTACGACGCAGTCACCAATTGCCATCCCTCCATGCGCGTGACCGTCGCCACGATCAGCACCGGCACCGGCACCTGGATCCTCTCCTGGCTGAGCCAGTCCGTGGCCTCCTTGAACATGCCTTGCGATTTCACAGTGAAATTGGCGACCCTGTGGTCGACCAGCAGGCAGTCTTCGCCATCGGTGCCCATGCTGCTGGAGAGGTCCGCGCGGAACAGCGTGTCCTGCTTTCTGCACGGCTGGCTGACCCAGTCAAAGCGATAGCTGGGTGGCTTCAACGCCACGCTCACCCAGACGGCGGCGCGCAGCTTCTGCCCCTCGGTCTGCACCAGCAGTGCGCGCGCCAGTTTGGCGCGCGGCTTGGAGAGGTCGCCGCCGAGCAGGCGCGAGTCGTCCACGCCCCTCGCCGTGACCACGAACTGACCCTCCGGGAGCGGAATCGCGCGACCCCCGAGATTGAACCTGCCGGCGAAGGCGCTGCCGAGCGGTGGCAGCTGGACGCTCTCATCCTGCGCCATCGCCGCCGAGCACCATGCAGTCGCGAGCGCTCCCAAGGTCCGGATCATCGAGGACGTCGTCATATCGCCTCCCGTGCTTGCCCAGCCTGGCGGAAATGTACTGCTGCGCTAGATGCGCGCCAAGGCCTTCTTGATGAGGGACAGGTCCTTTACGAATTGCTTGAAGGCGACCTCGCGCTCCTCGTCCTCCCGCAGGCGCAGGAGCGCGGATGGGTGCAGCGTGGCGAAGACGAAAGGCGCCAAAGGGCTCTCGACGAATTGCCCGCGCTGGATCGACACCTTGAAGTCCTTGCCGATCACTGCGCGCGCCGCGGTGGCACCGAGCGCCACGACGACGTGCGGCCTGACCGTCGCGATCTCGGCTTCGAGCCACTGGTGGCAGGCGTCGACCTCGCGCTGCGCCGGCGTCTTGTGAAGGCGCCGCTTACCGCGCAGCTGCCACTTGAAGTGCTTGACGGCGTTCGTCACGTACAGGGGCTCGCGCTCGATGCCGGCCGCCTCGAGCGCCCGGTCGAGCAGCTTGCCCGCCGGGCCGACGAAGGGCAGGCCCTTCTTGTCCTCCTCGTCGCCCGGCTGCTCGCCCACCAGCATGACGCGGGCGTGCGGGTCGCCGGCGCCGAACACGGTCTGCGTCGCAGTGGCCCACAGCGGGCAGGCCTGGCAGGCGCGCGCTTCTTCTCTGAGCTGTCTGAGGCTCTTTGCCATGGATCGTTAGAATGCCCGGCTTGAAAAAGATTGCAGTCCTCACGAGCGGCGGCGACGCCCCCGGCATGAACGCCGCGATACGTGCCGTGACCCGCGGCGCGCTCGCCCGCGGCTGGGAAGTCTTCGCCGTGCGTAACGGCTATGCCGGGCTCTTGAGCGGCGTGTTCGAGCCGCTCGCCGCGCGCAACGTCGGCGGCATCATCCAGTCGGGCGGCACGGTGCTCGGCAGCGCGCGCTGCCCGGAGTTCGCCGAGCCCGCAGGCCGCGCGCAGGCGCTGGCCAACCTGCGCAAGCAAGGAATGGACGCGCTGGTGGTGATCGGCGGCAACGGCTCGCAGTCGGGCTCGGCGAGCCTCGCGCGTGAAAGTTTCCCGGTGGTGGGCGTGCCTTCGACCATCGACAACGATCTCTACGGCAACGACGTCAGCATCGGCTGCGACACGGCGATCAACATCACGCTGGAGGCGATCGATCGCCTGCGCACCACGGCCTCTTCGCACCAGCGCGCCTTCGCCGTCGAGACCATGGGCCGCAATTGCGGCTACATCGCGCTGATGGCGGGCATCGCGGGCGGCGCCGAGGTGATCGCGCTGCCGGAAGGCGAGCTCAAGCCGGCGGACGTCGCCGAGCGCCTGCGCGCCGCGCGCCAGCGCGGCAAGACGCATGCGCTCGCCGTGATCGCCGAAGGCGCGAAATGCGGCGTGCACGAGCTGATGGAGTACTACGACGCGAATCGCAAGTCGATCGGCTTCGACCTGCGCGTCACGCGCCTCGGTCACGTGGTGCGCGGCGGCAGCCCGACCGCGGCCGACCGCGTGCTGGCGACGCGACTCGGTGCGGCGGCGGTCGATACCCTGGCGGGCGGCAAGCACGGCGTGCTGGTCGGCATGGTGAAAGGCGACGTGGTGGCGACGCCGCTCGCCGAGGTTGCCGGCAAGATGCGCCCGGCCGACGCGGCTCTGCTCGAGCTCGCGCGCGTGATGGCAATCTAGTTCAGCGGCCGGATCTGCCGGATCTCAAAGGCACACTTCGAGCCCGGATCTGCCGTCGTCTCGAGGGTGAGGATGTCGATGCCGGCGCGATCGCCCATGCCGACGAAGTAACCGTTGCCGTGGCGTTCGATCGCCGAGATTTGTCGCCCGCGAAGTGTTCCGGTGACTTGCCGGTCAAAGCAGGCGGATCCCACAAAGTCGACGATGGCGACGATCGCCGCATCCTCGAGATCGACCGGGACGACGAGGCGCTGTACCGAACCGCGAAAAGCGATTCGCACGCCGTCCATCGGACCGTCGCATCTCCATGAGGTCGCATCGCGCGTGCAGACGGCAATTTGCGTGCGCGTGACCGGTCCGTCGCTTTTCGCCAGCGTTCTTTCGAACCTCGCCCCCTTCGTCGCCCTGCCGCCACCGGGCAGGTCTTCGATCGTTACCAATGCATAGCTGTCGGCATCGGCCGCGAGATGGCGCTTGAGCGCTTCCCGCGCACCGGCACTCTCCGCCTCCGATCGCACGAACGCGCACGACGCAGCGACCGCAACCAGCCCGACGAAAACCACCAGCCGGGGAATGTTCAAGCTACGTGCCGATTGATGCCGGTGGTGAGCTGGTCCGAGCTCACGCCGTAGAGGTGCAGCGAGACGACGCGCGCGATGCCGCGGTTCGACACCCGGTGCACCATCTTCTGGTCGAGGTCGCGCTCCGCGAGCTCGCCGGGGCGATACACCACTTTTCGCTGCAGCTCGAGCGAATCGCTGAACTGCTCCTCGGTGAGATCGCCCTCGACGATGCCGTACAGGCACCACACCTGGTGCGCGTGCATCGGGCTCACCTGTCCGGGCAGCCAGGTGATCGCGGTGATGACGAAGCTGTCGGCGGGATCGATGTAGAGCAGATGGCGCATGTAGCTGGTCGGATCGCCCACGCGGTGCTCGGGCCTGAGCCACGTCGGCTTGCGCAGCGCGACGTGCAGCGTCTCCTCGAGCTCGGCGAAGTCCTGGTGCGCCGCGGCGCGCGCGAGGCGCGAAAGTGCGGGGTGGATCGGATTCAAGCGAGTCCCTCCATGAGTTGTACCTGCACCAGCTCGCCGGCTTTGACCGCGCCGCGCTCGTGCTCGAGCAGGATGAAGCAGTTCGCTTCCGACATCGAGCGCAGCACGCCGGAGCCTTGCTGGCCCGTGATTTTGACTTTCCAGGTTCCAGAATCCAGGAAAAGCACGCCGCGCTGATATTCCGTGCGTCCCGGCACCTTGCGCAGGTTCTCCGCGGCCGTGGCGCGCAAGAGTGGAATGGCGTAATCGTCGCGCCGCCCGGACAGGTGCAGCAGCGCATCGCGCACGAACTGGTGGAACGTGACCATCACCGCGACGGGGTTCCCCGGCAGGCCGAAAAGAAAGGCATCGCCGATGCGGCCGAAGGCCATCGGCCGTCCCGGGCGCATGGCAATCTTCCAGAACAGCACCTCGCCGAGCTTCGCCATCAGCGCTCTCACGAAATCGGCCTCGCCCACCGAGACGCCGCCGGTGGTGATGATCGCATCGGCGGCGGCCGCCTTGCGGAACGCGGCTTCCAGTTGCGCGGGGTCGTCGCGCACCACGCCCAGGTCGGTGATTTCGACGCCGAGACGCTCCAGCATGCCGTGCAGCGTGTAGCGGTTGGAATCGTAGACCTCGCCCTCCTTGAGCGCCGTGCCGATCGAGGCGAGCTCATCGCCGGTGGAGAAGAACGCGACGCGCAGCTTGCGCTTCACGCGCACCTCGCCCATGCCGAGCGATGCGATCAGCCCCACTTCTGCCGGCCGCAGCCA